>DASRTX010000168.1:0-12765 GCA_035655715.1 Myxococcales bacterium
GGACCGGGCGGACCGCGCCGACCCGCTGCGGCCGCCGCTCGCCATCGACGCGCTGCTCGCCGCCATGGAGGCCCGCTTCGGACTTCCGCAGCATGCGGTGCAGACCCTGCTGCGGCCCGCGCTGGCCGACTGGCGCGACGCCGTGGGTTGCGCCGATCCGGTGCTGGTGCCGGCCAATGCGCAGGGCGCAACTGCAGAGAAGGCGCTGGTTCCCATCCCCCTGCCCTCCTGGTGCGCCTGGCTGGTGGACGCGGGGGTGCTGCTGCTCGACGGCCCGGCCCTCATCGACGGGCCTCGCGCCGTGCAGCGGGCCTTCCTGGCGGTGGTGCGCGAGACCGAGCTCTTGCGCGTGGAGTGCTTTCCGGTGGTCTTCGCCGGGCGTTTTGCCTCCGGCGCCGCCTCGATGCACGTGCACCTGGCCGTCTCGCCGCCATTCCTGGGCGGCGGCTGGCGCGGGTCCGTGAGCGTGCGCGCCGCCGCCCACCGCGTCGCGGCGCAGCCCCCGGTGCCGCTCTGGATTGGACCGCCCTCGACGCCGGGCGGCGACCCTCCCGTCGGCGTCAGCGGCCAGTCGGTGGTGACCTGGCCAACGGAATTGCGGCCTCGCTGGGTGGTGCTGCGCGCGCAGGAAGGCCGCGAGCCGCAGGCGCTCTTCGACCTCGATGCGCTCTGGCACGCGCGCATGGCCACGCTGCCGGAAGGCGGCCGCCCGCTGCCCTCCGGAGGCGCGCCGGTGTCGCTGCGGCTCGCCGTGGACATCGGAAGCACCTCCACCGTGGTGGTGGAGGAGGACACCGCTTCCAGCGGCTCCCTCGGATCGAAGCTGCTGCGCGAACCGGTCGAGATCGCATCGCCCCCTTCCTCCTTCCGTCTCCTCGCCGGAGATCCGGCAACCGCCCACCTCCACGGATGCGGCGAGCGACTCCTCGCTCCGGGAGGACAGCTCCCCACCGCGTTGATGGCCGCCAATGCGCAGGCGCTGGACCAGCTGCTGCGCGGTGAGGTCTCTGCCGATCAGCTCTGGCTTCCGCAGGCGGGCCCCGAAGCGCCGGGCGGCGGCATCTGCGCGGACCGGTTCAAGTCGCCCGAGCTGCTGCTGCTCTCCGACTGGATGGCCGCGGTGCCCGACGCCGATCCGGCGGAGGCGAGCCGCAGGCTGCTGCACGCCTACGGCCTCTTGCTGGGCCGCGCGCTGGCGGCGGCGCACGCCACGCCGCTCGTCGCTCCCGAGGGCGGGCGCTGGACGCTGCGCGCGCCGCGGCTGGGATCGGTGGAGGCGGTGATCACCTATCCACCTTGCCCCTGGAGGACGGCGGGCGCCGAGCCCTTCAGCGCGGTATTCGACGGCGTCGGCGCCGAGCTGTGCCGGGGGCTGCGCGCGACATGGGATGGCGCCACGCACCGGCTGGTGGCGGACCCGGCGGCCGCCAAGGCGGCGCGCGCGACCTCGGCGGAGGAGCGCCACCCCGTCGAAGCCTTCGCCGACTTCGGCGGCCTCACGCTGCAGATGACGGTGCGCCTGCCACCCGCCGAGGGCCGCCCGCCTCCGTTCATCGCCGGCTCCTCGATGAGCTACCTGCTCGGCGGCGAGCGCCTCATCGACGCCGCCGCCTTCGCCGTCAGCGCCACCCCTCAATTCGGGGACACGATACGGAATCGTACGTATCGTGTCCCCGAATTGCGGGAGGCCTTCTCGAAGACGGCGCGGCGGTGGCGGCACCTGATCGCCGCCGGTGGGCAGCTCGAGGCGGCGGAACGGGGAGCGGCGGAAGCGGCGCGCGATGCCATCCTCGGCACGGTGCTGGCGTTGGTGCGCCGGCAGCTGGAAGGCACGCTGCGGCGCGCCGCCCCGGATCGAAGCGGGTTCCGGGGGGCCGGGCTGCGGCTCTACCTGCTCGGCGAAGGCTGGAAGCTGGTGGCGCTGGACGTGCCCAACCCGATGCGCGAGGAGGAGGCCCTTCGCCGCATCGAGGCGTCGCTTGCCCGCGAGCCGCTGCTGCGCGAGCTGCCGGTGCAGCTCCAGCGGATGGACAAGCGGCGGCTCTGCGAAGGCGCACTCCGCGCGGCCGCCGCAGTTGACGACGATCTCACACCGGAGCTGCAAGGCGTGGATGCGCGCGGCCCGCAGGACGTGAGCCAGCGGTGGTTCGGCGTGCCCGACCGGGCCGAGGCGGGGCTCTCGCCGCACCCGGCCGACCCCTGGTGGGACTCTTTCTCGGCCGGCGCGGGGGCCGGATCGCTGCTGCGCGTGGAGCAGTGGTTCACCGCGGAGGCGCCGTTCCGCGACCGGCTGTCGGGCGGCCGCCTCGCCTTCGAGCCGGGGCGTTCGCTGCTCAAGCAATGGGTCGATCTCGCCGGCCCCTCGCTGGTGGCGCTGCGCATCCACCGATCGCTCTCGGAAGAGCGGCATTGATCCGTTTCGGACCTGCGGGCTGGGATTACCCGGACTGGGCGGGCAAGGTGTACCCGAAGCCCAAGCCCAAGGGATTCGACCCGCTTCGCTACCTTTCGCAGTACTTCCAGACCGTGGAGATCAACTCCACCTTCTACCGCCCGCCCACGCCGACAGTCGCGGCCGCGTGGGCGAAGCGCGTCGAGGATCACCCCCGCTTCCGCTTCGCCGCCAAGCTCTGGCGCCGCTTCACCCACGAGCGCGGCACGGCGTGGACAGGCGAGGAAGTGGACGCTGCGCGGGCCGGCCTGGACGCGCTGGCCGGCGCCGGCAAGCTGGGCGCGCTGCTGCTGCAGTTTCCCTGGTCGTTCCGCAACCAGGAGGGAAACCGCGAGTGGCTTCGCGATCTGTTGCGCACCTTCCGCGTCTATCCGCTGGTGGTGGAGGTGCGCCATCTCTCCTGGAACGAGCCGGACTTCTACGCCGAGCTGGCGGCGGATCGGATCGGCATCGTCAACCTGGACCAGCCCATGTTCCGCAACTCGCTGCCGCCGGCGGCGCGCGCCACCTCGTCGGTGGGCTATGTCCGCGTCCACGGCCGCAACTACAAAGACTGGTTCCGCAAGGAAGCGGGCCGCGACGAGCGCTACGACTACCTCTACTCCAAAGCGGAGCTCGAGCCGTGGGCGCAGCGCACGCGAGAGCTCGCGCACGAGCCGGGCGTCACCGACGTGTACGTGGTCAACAACAACCACTTCGCCGGCCAGGCGGTGACCAACGCCTTGATGCTGGAAGCCCAGGTCACCGGTGGAAGAGTAAAGGCGCCTCAGACGCTGCTCCACTCGTACCCGAAGGAGCTGGCCCCCATCACGTGACGGCGCTCACCGACGCCGCCCCGTCGGCTATAGTATGAAGGCCGCCGGGGGCCGTTCGTGCAATCATTCCTGCCAGACTGCCGCGTGTCGGTGGGCGGCAAGCCGCTGCCTGCCGAGCAGGCCGCGGCGCTGATCCGGGTCAACGTCGATCTCGACGTCGATCTCTTCGGCTGCTGCGTGCTGCACTTCAATGATCCCCGGCTGCAGCTGATCAACGGTGCGCACTTCGCCTCCGGCACGCCGGTCGAGGTGGAGCTGGGGTCGATGAGCGAAAAAGAGAGCATCTTCCACGGCGACGTGGTGGCGCTCGAACCGCAGTTCCGACGGAACCGGCCTCCGTCGCTTCAAGTCGTCTGCGAGGAGGCGCTTCACCGCCTGGGGCTCGGCTCCATGACCCGCGCCTTCAACGACGTGGACGACAAGCAGATCGCAGCGCAGATCGCCCGGGAGCACGGCCTCTCCGCCGACGCGCCCTCCGGCACCTCCACGCACGTGCTGCAGGCCAACCTGAGCGATGCGGCCTTCCTGCGCCGCATCGCGCAGAAGAGCGGCAACCACCTGCGCATCGAGGGCAAGCAGATCGTCGTCGGTCCGCTCCCCAAGGGCCGGCAGATCGAGCTTGGGCCGGAGTCCGGCATCTTGAAACTGCGGGTCCAGATCGAGTCGAACAGCCAGGTCAACGAGGTCACCGTCCACGGCTGGGATCCGGCCCGGAAGCGCGAGATCGTGGGCAAGGCCTCGTCACAGCAGCACGGGTGCGGCACGCTCTCGGCGCTGGCCGACGAGCCCGAACCCGCAGACGTCGCCACCGCGGAGGCGATGGCGCGCGGCCGCATGCGCAAGTTGGCCGAAGGTTTCATCACTGCTCAAATGGAGCTGCGCGGCAACGCGAAGATCGCGCCGGGCGCGGAGATGACGCTCGACGAGCTGGGACCGCAAGTCGGCGGGACCTGGCGCGTCGAGCACGCGGAGCATCGGTCCGACAGACACGGCTACCGCGTGAAGCTCCGGGCGGTGCGCATCGCCAGACCGAAACCGCGGGGATCCACGACATGATCGAGTTCCTGCTCCCAGGCTCGCGCTCGCTGATCGCGCAGGCCACGCACATCTTCTACGTGCAGGTGCTGGCGGCCCAGCCGGGCTCGTGGCTGGCAGAACGGCCGCCCGCCGAGAAGCGGGTGGTGCAGGTGTCCCTGCGCATCGAGCGCGTGTTCAAGGGCAAGTGCCGTGCCGGCGACACCGTGAAAGTGGCCATCGATCAGTGGCGCAGCGCCATCGGCCGCATCCTCAAGCTGCCCGGAGCGTGGTCCTCGAAGCCGCTCGATCCGGGCACCCGGTACCTGGTCTTCGCCAGCGTGGAAGGCCCGGATCTCGCGCTGCTCCGCGACCCGGCGGTGGTTCTCTCCGAGGCCGAAGCGCTTGCCGACCTGGAGTTGGCGCATGTGGAGGACGCGGAGCGGCTGCCCGTGTCGGCGGCGCTGGAGAAAGCGCTGGCCGCGCCCGCAAAGGTGGGCTTCCTCTTTCCCGACTACGTGCTCGAGCGGCATGGCGCGCTGCTCCTCGCCGTCCCGCGCGAGTTCGAACCGCTGGCGCGGCTGCTGGAGGCGCCCACGCTGGGGAACGCCGCGCGCAATTCGCTGCTCCAGGGCATCGGCGCGGCCATGGACCAGGGCGAGGCCACCGCCGCGGTGGAAGACCGCTACATCCGCGCGCTCTTCCATCTGATGCAAACGCCCGAGGCTGCGCCCTTCGGCGACAACATCGTCGGCGTGTACCTGCCCAACCGCACAGCGCGGCGGCCGGCGTGGCAGGTGTTCCATCGCGCCTCCGAGGAGCGCAGGCGCGCGCAGCGGACGTTGACGGGGCGGCGGGGAGTGGACGCCGAGACGCTCCTGGTGTGGCTCCTGCGCGAGCCGGAGAAGAAGACGGACTGATCTACTGCAAGCGCATTCTCTCCAGCAACGCGGTGAACCGCGCGTCGCCGCGCAGCGGGTCCCAGAGGGGGCTTACCTTGAGGTCCCGGAGCATCCAGTCGCGGTCCGCGTACGCCTGATCCAGCAAGGGGAACGCGCGATCCTTCTCCCCCAGCGTGCCGTAGAGGCCGCCCAGCACCGCGGCGTTCGAGCCCTGGAACGCGTGCTGCCTCTCCAGCTGCCGCATCAGGCCGCGAGCGCCCTCCACGTCGCCGGCCGCCGCCAGCACCCAGGCGCGCATGGCCACGTGCTCGTCGGCCGAACCCCGGATCTGGTCCAGTTGCGCCAGCGCTTCCGCCTTCTTGCCCGCGGCTGCGTAGGCGCAGCCCAGCATCTCCTGCGACGGCGGGAAGCCGGGGTTCAGCTCCAGGGTCTTGCGGAAGGCCGCGATCGCGCCTTCGTAGTCGCGGCTCTCGAAGAGGATCATGCCGTACAAATTGCTGACCACCGGGGAGGCGGGATCGATCTCCAGCGCCCGCTTCGCCGCCGCCTCGGCCTCGGAGAAACGCCCGAGGATCACCATGAGGATGGCCGTCCATTGGTGTGCCGTCGCGTACGAGGCCCTCAGCTCGATGGCGCGGCCAAGTTCGCGCTCGGCGGTGCTCCAGTCGTAGTCGTAGATGGCGATCAGGCCCATCGAGGCATGGGCCTCGGCCAGCGCGCCGTCCAGCTCCAGCGCGCGGTACGCGTGCGGCCGCGCCTTGGCGAGCATGTCCACCGGGCGCGACCCGCCATACTCGCCGAGCAGGATGTCGCAGTCGGCGAGGCCCGCATGGGCCAGCGCGTAGTCGGGATCGATGGCCAGCGCCTTCTCGAACAGGCCCATCGCCTCTTTCAGATCGCCGATCGTCCGCTTTGCCCAGAAGTGGCGGCCGCGGAGATAAAGGTCGTGCGCTTCCTCGCTCTGGGTGCCGGGTACGAGAATGGGCTGCCTGAGCAGCTTGGGCCGCAGCGCCTCGGTGATGGCCCGGGCCAGCTCGTTCTCCAGCGTGAAGAGGTTCTTCAGCTCGCGGTCGTAGGTCTGCGACCAGAGGTGAAAGCCGTCGGCGGCGTTGATCAGCTGCGCGGTCAGCCGGAGCGCCTTCCCGTCGCGCCGGACGCTGCCCTCCAGCACCGTGTCCACCGCGAGTTCCTCGGCGATCTGGCGCACCGTCAGGTTGCGGTTCTTGTAGGCAAACGCCGACGTGCGCGAGACCACGCGCAGCCCCTCGACGTTGGCCAGCGCGTTGATCACCTCCTCGGTGATCCCGTCAGAGAAGTACTCCTCGTCCTTGGCGACGCTCATGTTGACGAAGGGGAGGACGGCGATGGAGGGAAAGGCCCGCGCCCTCCGTCCGGGGGCGCTCGCTGCGCGCGCGTAGTGCCACGCGACCGCCGGCAGCACGGCCGCCGCGGCGACGCCAGCCACCGCCAGCAAAAGGCGCATGCGGTTCAGCCCCTCGGGCCGCAGCGGCACCGTCCGTTCGATGACTCCGGCGTTGACGTCGAAGATCCAGGCGAGAATCATCACCAGCGGGAAGCCCACGGCCAGAGCCAGCACCGCGAAGGAGAGGGTCCAGTCCGGCAGGTGCAGCCCGTGCATTACCGGCTCGATCACTTGCAGCACGGCGAAGGTGACGATGGCGTAGCCGGCGAGCGCGCGGAAGACGCGCCTTCGCTTGAGCTCCGCGATCAGAGGTACAGCCACGCCCGCCTCCGCTGTGCGTCAGATGGTAGCACCGCCGCTGGTGGGGCGGGTACGGGACTCGCCGCGTGGGAACACGCTGGTTGACGCCGAGGGCCGGCATCGTCCGTCGGCTGTTCGCGCGAGACGAGGCGGTCGAGCCCGTTCGACCGCGCGGGCGAGATCTGGCCACTCGGCCCTCGGGCCGACAGGATATGCTAAATCAAGATGACGATGACCACCTGCACTTCATCGTCGAGGCGGAGGACCGCCGTGCTTTGTCGCGAGGCACGCAAGGCCTGCTCATCCGGCTGGCCATCGCGCTGAACCGCCTCGCAAACCGCCGTGGGAAGGTCTTCGCCGACCGGTACCATGGTCACGTGCTGCGCTCGCGGCGCGAGGTCGCTCACGCCGTCCGGTACGTGCTGGGCAACTACCGGCACCACACGCTGGAGACGCTGCCGGCGCACGGGGATGATCCGTGCTCGTCGGCTCGGTACATGAAGTCCGCGCCACTCGAGGATGCTCCGGTGGTCTCGCCGAGGACCCGGCTGCTGCGCGTCG
This sequence comes from Myxococcales bacterium, assembly GCA_035655715.1. GTDB lineage: Bacteria > Myxococcota > Myxococcia > Myxococcales > 40CM-4-68-19 > 40CM-4-68-19. The sequence continues at coordinate 7,468 of DASRTX010000168.1, forward strand.
GCTGGCGCGACGCCGTGCCCTGAGAAGTGAAAACACCGCTGCACCTCGGAACCCGGCGCGGATTGCGGCATCATCACCCCGGCGTGTTCGCGCGGAGGGGGCACATGGGAACTGCGTTGGTGACGGGGGCGTCTTCGGGCCTGGGCGTAGAGTACGCAAGGCTCTTCGCCGCCGACAAGCACGACCTCGTGCTGGTGGCGCGCAGGCGCGATCGGCTGGAAGCCCTGGCGAAGGAGCTGCAAGCGGCGCATGGGGTGAAGGCGCAGGTGGTGGCGGCCGACCTCGCCACGCCAGAGGGGCCGGCGCGCGTGGTGCAGGAGGTGCGGCTGCTTGGCCTGGAGATCGACTTCCTGGTCAATAATGCCGGATTGGGCGCCAGCGGCGCCTTTGCCGACCTCGAGCTTTCGCGCGAGCTGGAGATGATCCAGGTCAACATCACCGCCCTGGTCAACCTGACGCGAGCGTTCTTGCCCGCCATGTTGGCGCGAAAGCGCGGCCGCATCCTCAACGTGGGCTCGACCGCCGGATTCCCGCCCGGTCCGTTCATGGCGGTCTACTACGCCAGCAAGGCGTTCGTGAACTCGTTCACCGAGGCGCTCTGGTACGAGCTGCGCGGCACCGGCGTGGCCGCCACCGTGAGCTGCCCCGGCGCCACCGCCACCGAATTCGCCGGAGTGGCGGGAAACGATCGCTCGCTCCTCTTCCGCATGGGAGCCGCCTCCCCGGCGCAGGTGGCGAAAGAGGGCTACCGCGCGATGATCAAGGGCAAGCCGATGGTCATCCACGGGCTCAAGAACAAGCTCATCGTCCAGTCGCTGCGCGTCAGCCCGCGCTCGGCGGTCCGCGCCGTCAGCGCCTCGCTCAACCCGCGGCCGCCAGTGCAGTGATGGGCTCCGGCGTGCAGCCCTTCACCGTGCAGATCCCCGACCAGGTCCTGGAGGATCTGCGCGATCGACTGCGGCGCACGCGGTTTCCACCTGCGGCCGGCACCGGGTGGGAGCGCGGCGTGGACCTGGACTGGCTGCGCGCCGCGGTTCGCCGCTGGGCCGATGGGTACGACTGGCGCGCCGCCGAGCGCGAGATCAACCGATGGCCGAACTACCGCGTGGAGATCGACGGAGCGGAGATCCACTTCGTGCATGCGCGGGGAGGAGGGCTTCCGCTGCTCGTCACCCACGGCTGGCCCGGCTCGTTCCTGGAGATGCAGCGGCTGGTTCCGCTCCTGGTCGAGGCGGGCTTCGACGTGGTGGTGCCCTCCCTGCCCGGCTACGGCTTCTCGGCTCCTCCCGCGCGACCCGGCGTCAACTGCGCCGTCACCGCCGACCTCTGGGCGGAGTTGATGTCGCGCCTCGGCTACGCCCGATTCGGCGCCCAGGGCGGCGACATGGGCGCACAGGTTTCCACCTGGCTGGCGCTGCGCCACCCCGAGCGGCTGCTCGGACTGCACCTCAACTACATTCCGGGATCGTACAAGCCCGACCCGACGCTTCCGCCGCCTTCCGACGAGGAGCGCGCGTACCTCGCGGAAGCGGATGCCTGGGTCCTGGCCGAAGGCGGCTACTCGCACCAGCAGCGCACGCGCCCCGACACGCTGGGCGTCGGGCTCGACGATTCACCGGCCGGGCTGCTCGCGTGGATCGCCGAGAAGCTCCGCGGCTGGAGCGCCGACTTCGAGCGCAGCTTCACGCTCGACGACGTCCTCACCCACGTGATGGTGTACTGGGTGACGCGGACCGGCACCTCCTCGGTGCGCCTCTATCTTGAAAACAAGCTGCGGCCCGTCCACTTCGCTGCCGGCGAGCGCGTGCGCGTTCCCACCGCGATCGCCCGCTTCCCCCAGGAGGCTCCCTTTCCGCCGCTCTCCTTCATCCGGCGTGGCTACGACGTGGAGCGATACACGGAGATGCCGCGCGGCGGTCATTTCGCCGCCTGGGAAGAGCCGGAGCTGCTCGCGGCCGATCTGCGCGCGTTCTTCGCCGGCCGGCGCTGACGCGCAACCTGTGAGCGAACGGCGTCCCCGGAGGTCTTCCGTCCCGAACGGCCGTTGCAAGTCACGGGCGATTCCGCCAGCATGAGCTTGATGGAGCGGAGCAGGCGTCGAATCTGGACAGCGGTGGCCGGGGCGCTCCTGCTCCACGGCCTGCTGATGCTCGGCCTCTGCCTGCTTGCTCGCGTCAAACCAGCGCCCCGGCGGCGCTCCGAACCGTTGCAGGTGGAGCTGCGCAAGCTGGAGCGGCCCGCGACCGCGCCGCCCGCAGGCGCGGCTCCGGCGGACCAGCCCGCGCCGGCTCTTCCGAAGGCGACCGGCCAGCGCCGGAGTCCTTCTTCGTTGCCTGCATTTCCGCCGGCCGCGCTGCCCGATGGCGTTCGCGCGCCAGACGGGTTGGCGAATCGCTCCCCGGCCGCGCCTGGTGAAGGCGCCGGCCATTCCGGCCAAGGCCTGTCGCTGCAACTCGAGAATCCCGAAGGCGCGCTTCCCGGCCGCTATCCACCTCCCGGCGATTCGGGCGGCCTGGTGCGGGAGAAGACGCGCGAGGAGAAGCTCGCCGACGAAAAGGCGCTGGTCGGCCGCCGCCTCGAGGGCTGGGGCCCCGACATCAAGGCCCGGGAGCGCGCCCGCCTGGGACGCGACGCGTACTGGCAGCCGGTCGAAAACGCCCTGGCCCACGGGTTCGCTCCGGGATGGGACGTGATCGAGCAGGACGGACGCAACGCGGTGTTGTCGGCATTGGGCGCGTATCTGCAGGGCTGGCAGAAGCAAGCCGAGGCGTACGCCCGCACCGGCAATCCCTTTGCCCGACTGCCGGATCCGCCGGGCGCGGTCACTCCGCTGAACCAGGACTTCATCGGCCTGGCCAATTCGGATCGCGGCTTGGACAGCGTGAGCCTGGGCGGCGTGCAACAGCCGCTGGCGATGACGCTGGCGGCCGGCGCCGTATCGGGATCGAACTTCAGCCATCAACTGGTGACGCTGGTGAGAATCACGCTGCGCGAGGACGGATCGCTGTTCGCCGTCCAGCTGGCGGGCACCAGCGGCAACCGCGCCTACGACGAGCTGGCGCTGGTCAAGGCGCGATCGCTCGACAAGCTGCACCTGGGCCCCGCTCCGCTGGGCCGCGAGACGCTCTGGGCATTCGAAACCGATTTCACGGAGAGCCCGCCGGTGCCTCTCGCCGGCTGCGCGCTCGACGACTTCGTGCCCACGCACTGCTGGCACCCGCTGCAGAAGCTGAAGCACTCGCGCGTGCGGCTCGTCGCCATCTACTAGGGACAGGTCGCGTCGCCCATCAACGAACCCAGCGCGGCGCACGCATCCACCAGGCCGGCGCTCGCCACCATTCCGCCTTCCACCGGCAAGCGGTGCGCGGTGCGCCTGAGCAAATCCAGCATCTGGCTGGAGGTGAACGCGGGATTTCCCTCGCGCAGCAGTGCCACCACGCCCGACACGTGGGCCGCCGCCAGCGAGCTGCCGGAGAGGAAGTCGTAGCCGCCCGACGGCACCGTGGTGAGGATGTCGACGCCGGGCGCAGCCATCGCGAAGGTGTGTGCCGTCCAGCGCGGAAGAGCCGCCTGGCCCTGTGCATCGCTCGCCACCACCGCGATCACCCCCGGCATGGAGGCGGGAAAGCCCGGGTCGTCTCCGCTCTCCGCCCCCGCGGCCACGGCGATGGCGCCGTGCTCCTGCGCCTTGACGATCAGCCGCCGTAGCAGCTCGTCGGCAGGTCCGCCCAGGCTGAGGTTGATGACCTGCGCGCCGGCATTGACTGCGAAGTCCACCGCCTTGGCCAGCGTCCAGCTGCTGCAGACCGCCTTGGCGCCTTCGCCCGCCGTGTACCAGCAGGCCTTGAGGGCGAGGATCTCGGCCCCCGGCGCGATGCCGAGGAGGCCGGCCCTGCCGTCGCGATGGGCAGCGATGACGCCGGCCACCGCCGTGCCGTGCAGATCCCGCCCGAACGTCGCGTCCCCTCCGGAGACGAAGCTGCGCGTCTCGATGACACGGCCGCGCAGCCCTGGATGATCGGCGGCCACACCCGTGTCGATGACGGCGATGCGGACGCCCTTGCCGGTGCGACTGCGCTGCGCGGCGTCGGCGTGGATCAACGCCGCGCCGTACGACAGCGGTGGGCCGGCGCTCTCCTCGCCCAGCCCGCGAAAGACCTGGTTGCGCTGCGCCAGCGCGACGCGCGGGTCGCGGTTGAGCCGCTCGATCACCTCCGCCAACCGATCCTCGCCGCCCACCTGGAACACCACGCAGCGCAGATGCACCGACCCGAGCGGGAACGTGCCCGCCTCCACCAGGTGGTACTCCGCCGCCAGCGCCTCGCGCACTTCGAGCAGCTCCTCCTCGCCTTCGGCGGCGAGGGCGACGATGATCTGGCCGGGTTGGAGCTGGCGAGGCGAATCCTCTCGCGAGGCGGAACGCATCGACGCGCAGCCCAGCAGTGCGAGGACGACGCAGGTTCTCTCCATCGCGAGCCTCACCTCGCCACCGGCGCCGCGAAGCGCACGTCGGGATCGGCCGCGAGGCGCTGGCCGATTTGCGCGATCCGCTCTCGCTCGGACGCGGGGAAGGCCAGCTCCACGGTGTAGACGCCGGCGGGCGACGGTCCGTCGACGATGACCGCCCCGATGCCCTGCAGCATCTGCCGCAGCGCACCCTCCGTCACGTCCGGGGCAAAGACCACGTGCAGCCGCGCGCGCTGCGCGGCGTTGGCCGGCTGCGGGCGGGAGAGCGTCTCGTAGACGGGGGGAGGCGCCCGCAAGAGCAGCACCGCCGCCAGAGCCACCACCGCCAGCGCCTGCGCCGCCAGCGCAAATCGCGCCGCGCGCGGCGTGTCGGGCAGCCACGAGAACAGATCGGGCAGCAGGCCCTTCTCGCGCGACCTGCTTCCGCGCTCGCGCGGCAGCCGGTTGAGGACGCGCGCGACCTTGACGGGCGTCGCTGCCCACTCCTTGTCCTCCGCGGCCGCCGTCGATCGGACCGCGGCCGAGAGCCCGCGGCAGAGCTCGAGATCCTGCCGGCATTCGGGGCAGGTGGCGAGGTGCGCCTCCACCAGCACCATCTCCTGCCGGCTCAGGGTTGCGTTCACGTACCAGGGCAAGAGCTCGCTGGCGCGCTGGTGTTCGACCGTCATGGGAGCCGGCTCCTGGCCGTCTCGCCCTGCTCTTCCAGGATGCGAGCGAGCCGCTTGCGTGCATGGAACATCCGCGTCTTCACCGTATTCACCGGGCAGCCCAGCACCACCGAGATCTCGTGGTACGACTGCCCTTCGCCGAACGCCAGCTCGATGACCGCCC
>DASRTX010000169.1:0-14490 GCA_035655715.1 Myxococcales bacterium
GCGATGGCGTCGCTCTACCTGATCTGGGGATCGACGTACCTCGCCATCCGCTATGCGTTGGACGGCTATCCGCCGCTGCTGCTCGCCGGCATCCGCTTCCTCGCGGCGGGCGCGGTTGCCTATGCCATCGCGCTGGCGCGCGGCGCGCATCATCCGACGGCGGCGCAATGGAAGTCCGCCGCCATCGTCGGCACCCTGCTGGTCTTCGGCAACGCCTGCGTGGTGCTGGCGGAGCAGTGGGTCGCGTCCGGCATCGCGGCGGTGGCCATCGCCTCGGTGCCGCTCTGGGTGGCGCTCTTCGCCGGGCTCTTCGGCCGCTGGCCCTCAGGCGGAGAATGGATCGGGCTCGCCATCGGACTGGGCGGAGTGGCCTTGCTGCAGACCGGTGGGGACATGCGCGCGAGCCCCGCGGGCGCGCTGGTGCTGACGGTGAGCTGCGTGAGCTGGTCGCTGGGCTCGATCTACAGCGGCCGCCTTCCGCTCCCCAAGGGCCTGATCTCCAGCGCAGCCCAGATGCTGGCAGGCGGCGCGGTGCTCACCGCCATCGCGCTGCTGCGCGGCGAGCGGTTCGTTGAAGCGCCGTCCTCGCAGGCCACGCTGGCGCTGGCGTACCTCTCGGTGTTCGGCTCGCTCGTGGCGTACACCGCGTACCAGTTCCTGCTCTCGCGCGTGCGCCCGACGCTCGCGGCGAGCTACGCGTACGTGAACCCGGTGGTGGCGGTGGGGCTGGGCGCCGCGGTCGCCGGAGAAGCGGTGGCCCCGCGAGCGATTGGGGCATTGGCGCTGATCCTCGGCGGGGTTGCGATGCTCGCGGTGCGCAAGAGAGCGGCATGAAAGGCGTGCACGTGCGCGTGCTTGTCCGCGTGGCGTGTGCGCGTGACGCGTGCTTGTGCGCGTGACGGGCGGTTTCCCGGCTGCCCCCACCTGTGCCAAGGTGGGACGCATCCGAGGAGGGCCGCCATGGATCGATTGGTGTTCGGTGCCGCCGCGCTTTTGATGGCCGCCACCAGCTCCACCGCGTCCGCGGCCGAGAAGCTCGAGCAACCCAAGGTCACCATCGCCGTCGGGGGCAAGACCCTCTTCTATTACCTGCCGCTCACCCTGGCCGAGCGGCTCGGCTACTTCAAGGACGAGGGGCTCGAGGTGCAGATCGCCGACTTCCCCGGCGGGGCCAAGGCGCTGCAAGCGATGGTGGGCGGCAGCGCGGACGTCGTCTCCGGTGCTTACGAGCACGTGGTGGACATGCACGCCAAAGGCCTCGAGGTGCAGGAGTTCGTGCTGCAAGACAACTACTCCGGCATCGTGCTGGGCCTCGCCAAGGCGAAGGCCGCGACGTACAGGTCGCCCAAGGACCTGCGCGGCCTGAAGATCGGCGTCACCGCGCCGGGGTCGAGCACCAACATCTTCGTCAATGCGCTGCTCGCCCGCGACGGGCTCGCTCCCGACTCCGTCTCGATCATCGGGGTGGGCGCATCGTCCGGCGCAGTCGCCGCGGTGCAGAAGGGCCAGGTCGAAGGGATCTCCAACCTCGACCCGGTGATCACCCGCCTCGAGAAGGGGGGCGACATCGTGACCGTGGTCGACACGCGCACCAAGCAGGGGATGCAGGAGGTCTACGGCGGCGCCTACGCGGCCGGATGCCTCTACGCGCGCACCGAGTTCTTGCGCAAGAACCCGAACACGGCGGCCGCGCTGGCCAGCGCCATGGTCCGGGCGCTGCTCTTCCTGAAAAAGTCCACGGTCGACCAGATCATCGCCGCGGTGCCGCCTGAGTACTACGGCGACGACAAGGAGACCTACAAGGCGGCTTTCTTGAAAAACAAGGAGGGCTATTCGGCCGACGGGCGCATGTCGATCGAGGCCGCCGAGCACGTCTACAAGATCCTCGACGCCTTCGAGCCCGCCGTGAAGGGCAAGAAGATCGACTTGAAGCAGACGTTCGACAACCGCTTCGTCGAGGCCGCGCTGCGGAAGCACCAGTGACTGAAGCCGCGGTGCTCGCCCTCGACCGCGTCGGCGTCGAATGGCCCGGCGCGGCCTCCGGTGCGGAAAGGTACGTCGCTGTCGAGGACGTGAGCCTGTCCGTGGCGCGCGGCGAGTTTCTCTCGGTGGTCGGACCGACCGGCTGCGGCAAGTCCACCCTGCTGAACGTCGCCGCCGGCCTGCTGGCGCCGACTTCGGGCGCGGTGCTGTCTTTCGACGAACCTCTCGCCGGGCTGAACCGGCGCGCCGGCTATCTCTTCCAGGCCGACGCGCTGATGCCTTGGCGCAATGCGCGCGAGAACGTCGAGGCCGGTCTCGTCTTCGCCGGCGTGGAGCGGGCGCAGGCGCGCGAGCGCGCCGAAGAGTGGCTGCGCCGCGTGGGCCTTTCCGGATTCGGCGACCGCTACCCGCACCAGCTGTCGGGCGGGATGCGCAAGCGCGTGGCGCTCGCGCAGGTGCTCATCCTGGAGCCCCAGATCTTGCTCATGGACGAGCCTTTCGCGGCGCTGGACGTCCAGACGCGGCAGCTGATGGAGAACGAGCTCTTGCACCTCTGGTCCGCCGAGCGGCGCTCCGTCGTCTTCATCACCCACGACCTGGAGGAGGCGATCTCGCTCTCCGACCGCATCGTCCTGCTTTCGGCCGGTCCGCGCACCAGGCCGATTGGCGAGTTCCACATCGACCTGCCGCGGCCGCGCGACGTGGCCGAGATCCGCCTCACGCCGCGTTTCGTCGAGCTGCACGGCCGCATCTGGGCCGCGCTGCGCGCGGAGGTGCTCAAGGCCTATGCGGTCAGCCAGCGGCTCGGATAAGTCGGCTGCCCGCCCGCGCCGGCGCGCTCCGCTCGTCGCTTACCGCGTGCTGCTGATCGTCGCGGTGTTCCTTGCCTGGCACGTCCTGACGGCGACCGGCGTCTTGCCCAGCTTCTTCTTCGGGCGGCCGCTGGTGGTGCTCGCGCGCGTCTGGGACTGGTTCTCGTCGGGAAAGATCTATCCCCACCTCGGGGTGACGCTGGTGGAGACCGTGCTCGCCTTCGCCATCGGCACGCTCTTCGGCGTCGCCGCCGGCCTGTGGCTGGGGCTGAGCCCCATGGCCGCCGTGCTGCTCGACCCGTACATCAAGGCCGCCAATGCGATGCCGCGAGTGATCCTCGCTCCCATCTTCGCCGTCTGGTTTGGCCTGGGCATCGCATCCAAGGTGGCCCTGGGGGTCACGCTGGTCTTCTTCATCGTCTTCTTCAACGTCTTCCAGGGCGTGCGCGAGGTCAGCCCCGTGGTCCTCGCCAGCGTGCGCATGCTGGGCGCCACGCCCAGGCAGCTCGTGCGGCACGTCTACCTGCCTTCGGCGACGAGCTGGGTCTTCTCCAGCCTGCACACCAGCGTCGGCATGGCGTTCGTCGGATCCGTGGTGGGCGAGTATCTCGGCTCGGCCGCGGGCGTCGGCTACCTCATTCTCCAGGCGGAGGGGACCTTCGACATCGACACCGTGTTCGCGGGAATCCTGGTGCTTACGGCGTTCGCGCTCATGCTCGATCTCGCCGTCACGCGTGCCGAGCGCCGACTCCTCACCTGGCATCCGCGCGCCCCGGAGGACGAGCGGTAGTCGGCTCCGGTGTGCCTGCGGAACTGTCGAGGCGGTCCGCACCGCGCGCCCAGTACTCGAAGATGAGGAGTTGGACGAGCGGCATCGAATAGTCGTTTCGGCCCTCCCGGTGGTCGGCGAACATCCTTGCGATGAATGCGCGATCGAACAGGTCGGCAGACGTTCGCGTCGGGTTCATGAGCGCGTCTTCCGCTTCCTTGCCCCAGGCGTTCTTGAACAGCAGCCTGAGCGGGGTCGGGAAGCCGACTTTTCTCCGCCTCGCCACCTCGCTGGGGAGACGATCGCGCAAAGCGCGCTTGAGGATGGCCTTCTGATCGAGCGGGCGAACCTTGAAACGCGCGGGGACGCGGCAGGCGAGCTCCACGAGACGGTAATCGAGGAACGGCACGCGAAGTTCCACCGACGCGGCCATGCTCATGAGATCGCTCCGGGCGAGCGTGTTGTCGACGAGCCAGCCGCGGCAGTCGACGGCGGCCATGCGAGAGATCGCCTCCGCACCTCCTGCGTCGTCGTAAAGCCTTTGCATCGACTCACGTGCGTCGCGATGGGCCAGCTCCTCCCGCAGCGCCGGCGCATAGATTTTCCCTTTCAGCGTCGGGTCGAAGTAGTTGAGCCCGAGGTATCTGCGCTCGAGCGGCTCAGCGAGGTTGCGCAGATGTTTTTGCGCTTTGGCGGAGAAGGGCATCAGCGTCGCAATGCGATCGACCAGCGGGCCCAGGCGCTCGAGCGCAGCTTTGGGAAGAAGCCGTTGCGCGAGCTCGATCGCGTACATCGTGCGGTAGGCGTAGTAGCCAAACCACGTCTCGTCGGAGCCCTCGCCGGAGAGCACCACGGTCACGTGCTTGCGCGCGAGCCGGCAGACAGCGAGGAGCTGCGCGATCATCGGTTCGGCGAGCGGCTCGTCGAGGAGGCCCGAGCTCTCGATGAGAAGAGCGCCGTTCTCTTCCGGCGTGAGCCGCAGCTCGTGGTGCCTGGTTCCGATGCGCGCTGCCGTGCTGCGCGCCCATTCGAACTCGTTGAGGGCGCCTGGCACGTCGACGCCGACGCAGAAACTGTCCACGCTGTGGTTTGTCGCGACGGTCGCCGCGATGGCAGTCGAGTCGACGCCGCCGGAGAGGAGAACGCCGAGCGGCACGTCGCTTCGAAGGCGGAGGCGCACCGAGTCGTCGAAGAGCGACCGGATCGCCTCCTCCCACATGGCGCCGCTCTTCGACTCGTCGGGAGCAAACTGGAGTCGCCAGAAGACCTGCGTTCCGGGATCCTTCCCCGCCTCGAAGATCATCAACGTGCCGGGCTGGAGCTTTCGCACGCCTCGCACGATCGACTGCGGTTGCACGACGTAGCCGAGAGTCATGAAGTCGTCGAACGCTTCGCGGTCCAGCGACGTGTCGACGCCTCTGGTTCCACGGAGGGCCTTGAGCTCGGATGCGAAGACCAGCCCGTCCTTGGTCTGCGCGTAGTAGAGCGGTTTGACGCCCATGCGATCGCGTACGATGACGAGCCTTCTCTTGCGCGAGTCCCAGAGGGCCAGCGAGAACATGCCGTTCAGCTTCTTGGGGAACTCGAGACCGAAAGCCTCGTACGCGAGGAGAATCGCCTCGGTATCGCTCCTGGTCCGGGGTTGAAGACCCTTGCCGGCGAGCTCCGCAAAGATCTCCAGGTAGTTGAAGATCTCGCCATTGAAGACGATGACGAGCGAACCGTCGCGGCTGGTCATCGGCTGCTGCCCGCCTTCGAGATCGATGATGGCGAGGCGTCTGTGCGCGAGACCGAGCTCACCGTCGAGGTGATATCCCTCGCCGTCGGGCCCCCGGTGGCCCATGCGAGAGGCCATCCGCTTCAAGTCGACGCGGTCAACCGGCGCGCGAGAGCTGTAGTTGAACTGCCCTGCGATTCCGCACATGCTTCCAGTGCCTCTGCCGGGACGATCAGGAGGCGCGGTCCTGCGTCTCGTCGTCCAAGGCCGCGAAAGTGCGGCGGAGGCCCTCGTCCGTGGAAATCCGCGGCCGCCAGCCCAGAGCCTTGAGCTTTCCGTTGTCGAAGCGATTCCCGGCCCAGAGGGCGCGGCTGCGATAGGGCGTCAGGATGGCTGGCAGTTGGCCTCGCGAGCTGCGGTTGTACTGCTCCGAGAGGTGCGAGAGCGCCAGCGTGAGGGGCCAGGGAACTCCGACGGAGCGGACCCGGCGTGCTTCCCGCTTGTACAAGCGGAGGTACTCGCGACAGGTCGGCAGGTCGTCGTCGATCACGTTGTAAATCTGGTCTTTCGATTGTGTCGATCGCCCGATGCGGACCAGCGCGTCCGCGCAATTGTCCACATAGGTGAGCGGCAGCTGATTGTCGCCGCCGAGGTGCAGGAACAGCCCCGGGAGCGTCAGGCCGACACGCGTCGGCACCAGGGTCCCGCCTGGACCGTAGATGAGGCCAGGCCGTGCCGTCACCCCTCCAAGGCCGTGCCGCTCGCGATACTCGTGGAACAGCGCCTCTTGCCGCGCCTTCCCGTAGGCATAGGCATCGCGCAGCTCGGGCCGCGGCTCGACCGGCGTTCGCTCGTCGATCACGGTGCCGCGCGGCAGCGTGGCCGACGCGTAGACGGAGATCGAGCTCACCAACAAGACTGCGGGCCGCTCGGAAACCGGTCGCTGGATGCAGGCGTCGAGCAGCTTCTTCGTCCCCACGACGGTGTGCAAGAAAATCTCGGAGACCGCGCCGCCCTTCGCCGCCGCCAGGTGGTAGACGTAGCCGACGTCTGCGAGAGCGCGCTTCACGTCCGCCGCGTCGCCGAGGGTCCCTTCGCAAATCTCGATCTGCGCCAGCGGGTACCGGAGAGTCAGCTCTTCCACGTCCGGTCTGCGTGATCCTGGCCGCACGAGCAGCCGCAGATCGCGTTCGCCGTGCACGAGCAATGACTCGACCAGACGCCGGCCGAGAAATCCGCCCGCCCCGGTCACGAGGAGCTTCACGCGGCGCGCCTCTGCTCGAGCTGCTGGAAAATCCGATCCATCAGCCGGGATACCCTGAGGATGTCTCGCTGGCTGATCGGCACCGGACTCTCCTCCTCGACGCTGCGGTAGAAGAGTGAGATCAAACGTTCCAGTCCGGCGAAGTAATGGAAGTCCGATGCCGCGAACCGAAGCAGATTCCGTCCTCCTTCCCGCAGCAGCGAGAGCGAATGCTGGAAGGGGAGCAGCAGCCGTCCGATGGCGGTGGGGAGCAGCGCGCCTGTTTCCAGCGTGACCGTGCGGGCGACGTAATCGACGCGCAAGGTGTTGCGCGTCCCGCAGACGCGGACGAATTGGGCAGCGGGCCGGACATGAGACGAAAACGTCGCGTATCCCGAGGTGCGCTCGCCCTGGATGAGCACCCGCAATTCGTCATCCAGCGCGCCGCTCTGGTCGTCGGGATGCAGGGTCGGCGCAGGCCGCAAGGAGTAGCCGCGCGCGTCGACGGAGGGGTCGTCGTCAGGGACGAACTCCATCACCTTGTTCAGCATGTGATCGATCACGTTGTGCAGGAGCTTTCCCGGGAGCCGATGCACCCAGTGCGCCCGATCGGCGAGGAGCGCTTTGGCGAACGGGCTGGAGAGGTCGTAGCCATAGAAGCTCTCGACGTGGATCGGCGTTCCGATTGTCCCCTGGGCGATCAGCTCCCGCATCGCGAGCGCGGGCGGATCGAAGTAGTTGAAGTAATTCACGGTGATTTTACGGCGCGCCCGCTCCGCCGCGGCAATCAGCTTCACCGCCTCGGCGTGATTCAAGGCGAACGGCTTCTCCATGTAGACGTGGCAGCCTGCCGCAAAGGCCTGCTCGCCGATGCGCAGGTGCGTTTGCGGCGGGGTGGTGACGTGCACGACGTCGGGCCGCTCCCGTTCGAGAAGCTGCGCGAAGTCGTCATAGTGCCGGGGGACGCCAAATCGCTTTGCGAGCTGCTCCGCGATCAAAAGTTCCTTGTCGCACACGGCCACCAGCCGGGCCCGACCGGCCAGCTTCTGGATCTCCTCGACGTGTCCGTCGGCAATCTTCCCGCAGCCGACCAGCGCAACCCGGAGAGGCATCGTTGCCCAAGGTAGGGCCTCGATGCCTAATTTGCCGCCGTGAAGATGAAGATCGCCGTGCTGACGCACACGTTTCCTACCCGCGCCGAGCCACAACGAGGTCGGGACATCTGGGCACTGCTGGACGAGGTCGCAAGGCGCGCCGATCTGGTCGCGTACTGTTCACTGCCGCGCTATTTCCCGCCGGTGCGCCGGCACCGCGATTTCGTCCACGACGCACCCTGGCGCGAGGCGATCGTCGCCGTCCGCAGTTCGACGCTGCGGTTTCCCGCAGTGCCGGTGCTGACCCGGCCGCTGAACGGGTGGCTGCTCTCCCATCCGTTGCGAAGGGCACTGCGCAAGGAGCGCCCCGATGCGGTGGTCGCCTTCTGGATGCATCCCGAAGGCGACGCGGCCCTGCGTGCGTGTCGCGCCCTGGACATCCCACTGGTCGTGGTCGCATTGGGGTCGGACTTGAAGTGCTTGCCACCGAACCCGTGGACTCGACGTCAAGTGCGCGACGTGGTCTCGCATGCGGATCGGGTGCTCGCGGTGAGCGAGGATCTGTGCCAGACCGCGCACCGGCTTGGAGCAGCGCAGGATCGCGTGGGCCTGCTCGAGTTGGGCGTCGACGCCACGATCTTCTCGGCCATGGACCGGGCCGACGCGCGCAAGTCGCTCGGCGTTCCCGCGGCGAAGAGGCTCATCCTCTATGCCGGGCGCCTCGTACCCCTGAAAGGCCTTCCGCGGCTGCTCGACGCCGTCGCCATCCTCGAGCGGCGTGAGCCGGGAAGATGGCAGCTCGCTCTCGCCGGCCACGGCAGCGAAGAGCTCAAGTTGCGGGGGCAGGTCGATGCGCTGGGCTTGCGGGATTCGACGGTTTTCCTCGGATCGCTCGGTCCGGCGGAGGTCGCGCGCTGGATGAACGGTGCGGACCTCCTCTGTCTCCCGAGCGAGACCGAGGGCAGGCCCAACGCCATCCTCGAGGCGCTGAGCTGCGGATGTCCGGTGGTCGCCACACCGGTGGGAGGCATTCCGGAGATCGTGCGGCCCGGGTGCGGCATCCTGGTCCGTCACGAGGGGCCCGAGGCGCTCGCCGGCGCCCTGAGCGCCGCCGCTGCCAGGCCCTGGGATCGGGCCGCCATGTCCGGGATGTATCGGAAGGCGTGGGGCGAAACCGCTTCCGATCTTCTCGAGGCGTGCAGGTTGGCAGCGTCGCGCCGGTCGCGCGCGTTCACGCCTGCGGCGATTCTTCCTGGATGAGCCGCCGGTACTTCGCCGCGAGTTGGGGCCTCTCGAATTGCCGGATCAGGTCCCAGTCGGGCTTCGTTCCGTGGCCACCCTCGATCCGGGCGGCGGTCAGCCGCTGCATGAGCCCCGCGATCGCCCTCGTGTCGCGCGGGTCCACTACATGGCCACTCCGCGTTGCCTGGATGAGGCGTCCCGATTCGCCTCCGGGCGGGGTGAGCGCGATCAGCGGCTTTCCCGTGGCGAGGTACTCGAACGTTTTCTGCGCGATCGTTTTCTCGTCGTCGAGGATGAGCAGGAGAAAATCGGCCTCCTTCATCTGTCGCAAAGCGTCCGCATGAGGGACGAAGCCGATCGAGCGCACCAGGCTCTTGCGGCCTGCGAGGACCTTCGCCTCGTCGTCGATCACCCGCCCCACAAAGCGGGTCTCGATCCGCGAACGAGTCTCTTCCGGCAGTGAATCCACGGCGTCGAGATAATGACGCGGCGAGCAAGGACGATAGACCGTCCCCACATAGGTCACGACCGTTCGCGGTCCGGGGGTGGCTTCGCCTGAGCGGTACCGAAGGACTTCCGGGTCATAGCCGTTGTAGACCACGGCGAATTTGGAAGGTGGTTGCTGCGGGTGCCGCGAGCGGAGCTCCCGGATCGTCGCCTCGGTCACCGCGACGACGAGGTCGGCGGTGGCGACGGTCTCCCGCTCGATCCGCAGCGCGGCCTCGCGTTTTCCCCCGCCCGCCAGGGTGTCCAGGCGGTCCAGGTAGAACATCCAGTCGTCGCGGAAATCGCTGATCAGCCGGAGTGAGGGCAACCGCCGTTTGAGCGCATTTCCTACCAGGAACGACGAGAACGGCGGCGCGGTCACGATGAGCGTGTCGTAGCGATGCTTCTCGATCAGCGCGGTCGCGGACTCGAACGCCCAGCGGTTCCAGAGCACTTGCGCGTCAGGGAAAAGCGCGCTTCGCACCATGTTCTTTGTCAACCGCTTGACGCTGGAGAGGAGAGATGTCGCCGGATGCGCCGGGCACCCGGGGTCCGCGACGATCCGCCAGAGCCGTTTGCGCAGCAGGTACGGCAACTCGGGAGTGAAAGCCCGATGGACGTGGACCGTCGCAGGCACCTGCGCAAGCAGCGCCTCGTCCGTCAGTGGATAGACGCCGTTGCGCGTGGTGAGGACATCGACCCTGCAGCCCTCCGCGGGGAGGTATTTCGCGAGGCTCAACGCACGCTGGACGCTGACCCCTCCCGCCGGCGGGAAGAAGTAGGTGAGGATCAGGATTCGCTCGCCCCGCGCCACTGGGCGGCAATATAGGAAGTGGAAGCTCGTACGCCCACTGTGTAGGAAAGCCGGCGCTCGCTCTCCGGCTCTGAGCCGGTCCGGCATGCGACCAACCGCCTGCCCGGCCCGCCAGCTGGCAAGGCCGGAATAGGCGCCTGCGGCCGTCGGTAACAACCCTGGCGGGTCGCGTGCCGGGCGCCCGTGCACTACTCCCTGCCGGTCCAGCGAGGCGCCATGCACGTCCAGACCAACAACGAGAAGCCCACCACCGGCGAGGCGAAAGCACAGGTTCCGGCGGTGCCGGGCGCGGCGACCGATCTGCTGCTGGGCCGCGGGGTGCGTTTCGAAGGCAAGCTCACCTTCGCCGGCACGGTGCGCATCGATGCCAGCTTCATCGGCACCATCGTGACGGACGACGTGCTGGTGGTGGGCGAGGGCGCCCGCATCGACGCCAACATCACTTGTGGCACCATCGTCGTGCACGGCGAAGTGAACGGGAACATCCAGGCGAAGAGCGGGGTGGAGATCCACGCCGGCGCCAGGGTGCGCGGCGATCTGGAGACGTCCTCGCTGGTGATCGAGAAGGGCGCCTTCTTCGAGGGCGCCACCCGGATGGATCCGGCGAAGGCAGGGCGGGTCAAGACCGCGGCCTGACGTAATTACGGCTGGCGCGCAGGGGCCTTGCCGGAGGGTCGCGCCTGCTTCGCCTTGCCGCCGGCGATTCCGCCCAGCCCCTTCAGTGCGCCCGCGGGATCCCGGACGATGGAGCCGGGATCCTTCGCCACGTCGGAGACGGCGCTGCCCAGCTGGCC
The DNA here is from genome assembly GCA_035655715.1 of Myxococcales bacterium. GTDB lineage: Bacteria > Myxococcota > Myxococcia > Myxococcales > 40CM-4-68-19 > 40CM-4-68-19. The sequence continues at coordinate 10,955 of DASRTX010000169.1, forward strand.
GGGGATGGCGGCCGAGATCTCCTTCTGCGCCAGGGCGTCGAGCTGACCCATCACCTGGCCGACGTTGAGGTGCAGGAGCGCCTTCAACTGCGCCGGCAGCGCACCCGACTGCGCCGCCCGGCCAGCGAGGGCGGCGATGATCTGCATGGCCACGTCCTTGATGGCCGCGCCGTTCTGCGCACCCTTGCCTTGCCCGACGTTCTTCATCGTCAGCGAGGGGACCGGCACGTCGATCTCGCTGGCCAGGCCGGGCAGCCCTGGGCGGAGAATGACATGCGCGTCCACGAGCTTCAGCTGGTCGATCACCAGCTTCATGGGCTCCCCGGACGAGGGGCGCGACGGCTTCATCTGCATCGCCTTGCGGAAGTTCAGCGTTCCGCCGGATTGCTCGACGATCAGGGTCGGCTTCTCGATGGCCAGGCTCTCGACGTGGATGGGCGTGCGGCGCAGCTCGGGCAGGCGCACCTTCACGTCCAGATCTCCCAGCGTGAGCATCTGCGGGGCCGAGAAGCCGCTGGGCGAGGCGATGCGGAGCTGGTGCAGGTTCAGCTTTCCGCCCAACAGTCCGACACGGGCGCTGTCGAGGACGGTACTCAGCCGGAGCGAGTCTGTCCCCCCCCGTTCCACTCCACGACGCACCAGCCGGTTCAGGTTGAAAAAGGCGATTCCCACCACGATCGCCAGCACCACCACCAGCCCCAGGAGGGCGCGAGCAAGCACCTTCATGCTGCCAATCTGCGTACCCGAACGCAGGAGCGCACCCGCCACCCGCACGCTCAGCACCGTCCTGGCGCCTGCTCGCCTTTCTCCCCGCCGTCCCGGCTCATGCCTAGTTTTGGCCCATGGCAGTCCGCATCGCGCATCTCATCTATGGCCTCGCCCTCGGCGGCCTCGAACAACTCGTCCTGCAACTCGCCTCCCGCTCCCGCGAGCGCGGCATCGAGTCGTCGATCGTCGCCCTGGCGGGCCCCGACGGCCCCGTCGGCGATCTCGCCCGCAAGCAGTCCATCGACTTCGAGCTTCTCCCTTCGGACGGGATGAGTCTCTCCGCGCTGATGGGCATCCGCCGCGCGCTGGAGAAGCAGGGCGCGTCGGTGCTCCACGCTCACGACCTCGGCCCGTGGCTCAACGCGGTGGCGGTGCGCGCGGTGCGCCCCAGGACGCGGGTGATGGCCACCTTCCACGAGCAGGGAACCCCGGAGGGCAAGAAGCGCAAGGCGGCGGCGCTGGCGGCGCGCGCTACCGACGCGCTGGTGGCCTGCGGCGACAAGGTGAGACAGGACATCCTCGGCTGGGCGCCGAGCGGCGCTCGCGTCCCGGTGATCGCCAACGGCGTGCCGCTGGACGCTGCATCGTTCGCGCCGCGCGACATCGCGCGCAGGGAGATGGGCATCCCGGACGGAGTCGTGGCCGTGGGGTACGCCGGGGGCCTGCGGGAGATCAAGGGACCCGACAAGCTGCTCGAGGCGTTCCTCGACAAGTTCGCGGACCGCGGCGACGTGCACCTGTACTTGATCGGCGCAGGGCCCATGGAGCCGTCGCTGCGGGCGGCGGCGCGCGGCCACGCGAACGTCCATTTCACCGGCCTCATCCCGGGCGCGTCGCGCCTTCTCACCGCGCTCGACGTCTACGCGCAGACCTCGCTGAGCGAGGGCCGCTCGCTGAGCATGCTGGAGGCGATGGCGGCCGGCCTCCCCACCGTGGCCCACGACCTGCTCCCCGTCCGCGAGATCCATGCGCACGAGGAGACGGCACTGCTGGCGCCGCTGGGCGATCGGCCTGCGCTGGGCGCGGCGCTCCAGCGGCTGACATCCGATGCGGCGTTGCGCCAGCGCCTGGGCCACAACGCGCGCGAGCGGGCCGCGCGGCATTCCATCGAGCCCATGGTGGACGCGTACGCGTCGCTCTACCGGGAGCTGTCGGCGCGCTCGTGATTCCCGTCCTCCACCTCCGGCAAGGGACCGCGCTCTACGGCGCCGACCGCGCCGTGCTGGCGCTTTCGGCCTCTACGCCGGAACCATACCTGCCTATCGTGGGCGGTCTGGCGCGGCCGGGGATGCCCGACGCGCTGGCGGAGGAAGCGCGCCGCCGCGGCCTGCCTGCGCTGCACTTCGACAGCGCCTCGCGCTTCGATCTGCGCTGCGCGCGCGCGGTGGCGAGCGCGGCCCTGGCCCAGGGCGTCCGGCTGCTCCACGCGCACGACTTCAAGGCGCTGTTCGTGGCCCTGGTGGCGGGCTGGCTCGCGCGCATCCCGGTGGTGGCGACCTTCCACGGCGATACCCGCAGCAGCGCGGCGGTGCGACTCTACGAAGGCATCGCGCGCATGCTGGGCAACTTCACGCGCGGCGTGGCCGCGGTATCGCGAGCGCTGGAAGGGAGGCTGCACCGCTGGGTGCGGGCGGCGCCGGTCGCGTTCGTTCCCAACGGCTTGCCCGAGGCGGCGCCGCTCAGCGAGAGCGAGCGGGCGCAGGCGCGCGCGGCGCTCGGCGTGCCGGCTGATGCGCTGTGCGTGGCGGTGCTCGGGAGGCTGTCGCCGGAGAAGGGGCATCGGGTGCTCTTCGAGGCGGCGCGCGACAGGCCCCTGACGCTGCTGGTGGCCGGCGACGGACCGCTGCGCGCGCAGCTGGAGCGCGACGCCGCCGGCCTGGACGCGCGCTTCCTGGGATACCTCGAGGACACGCGCCCGGTGTTCGCCGCTGCCGACGTCGTGGCCTTGCCCTCGCTGACCGAAGGGCTGCCGCTGGTGGCGCTGGAGGCGCTGGCGCTGGGGCGCTGTGTCGTGGCCAGCGCCGTGGGCGAACTGCCCAGGCTCCTCGCCGATGGCGCGGGGCTGCTGGTCCCGCCGGGGGATGCGGCGGCATTGTCGGAGGCCCTGGCTACGGTGGAAAATGGGGAAGTGCGCGCGCGCGCCGGGCAACGCGCGCTCGAGCGGGCTCGCGACTACGGCGTCGCGGCCATGGCCGGCGCGTACGTCTCGTTGTACGGGCGCGCGCTCTCGGGGTTGAGCAGCTCCAGGTAGTCGCGCGCCAGCTCGCGGGCGATCTTGTCGGTGGTGAACGGCTCCACCGTCTTGTGTCCCGCCCGCGCCAGCTCCTCCGCCAGCGCCCGATCGCGCCACAGGCGCACCAGCGCGCGCGCGAACTCGCCCGGCTCTTCGGCCAGCAGCAGATCCTCGCCGTCCGTGTACGGCAGCCCCTCGGCGGCGACGCGGCTGGCGATCACCGGCACGCCCGCCGCCCAGGCCTCGAGGATCTTGATGCGCGTGCCCGAGCCGGCCCGCAGGGGGATGGCGGTGGCGAAGGCGCTGTCGAGGAACGGCTGCACCGAGGGGACGCTGCCCTCCACCCGGATGTCGTGCGAGGCAAGCGCCTGGATCTGGAGCGGCGGGTTGCGCCCCACGATCACCAGCCGCGCGCCGGGCAAGAGCGCCTTGCAGCGCGGCCAGACCTCCCTGGCGAGGAGGAGCGCCGCGTCCGCGTTCGGGCGCCAATCGAGCGATCCGACGAAGACCACGTCACGGCGGTGCGCCACCAGGG
>DASRTX010000170.1:0-38217 GCA_035655715.1 Myxococcales bacterium
CCTTTCCAGCGCCGCCATCCACGCCGTCTACCGGCCGGTGATCGTCCGGCCTCCGCCGCAGCTCCCGCCCGACGCCACCGCGGTGTTCCTCATCAACCACCGCAGCAACTTCGACTACGTGGTGGTGGGCTGGGCGCTGGCACGGCAGGTGGCCATCAGCTACGCGGTGGGCGAGTGGGCCCGGGTCTTTCCCCTCGACGCGCTCTTCAAGGCGTTCGGCGGCTTCTTCGTGCGCCGCGGATTCCGCGATCCGCTCTACCACACGGTGCTGCGCCGCTACCTCCAGCTCATCACCCGCCGCGGCGTCACCCAGGGCATCTTCCCCGAGGGCGGGCTGACGCGCGACGGCGCCCTGCTGCCGCCCAAGGTGGGGCTGCTCGATGCCCTGCTCCAGCTCGCCGAAGGCTGCGAGCTGTACTTCGTGCCCGTCGGCATCAACTACGACCGCGTGCTCGAGGACGAGGCCCTGCTCGCGGAGCTCCGCGGCCGCCAACGCCCGCCGACGCGCGCGGAGAAGATCCGCGGAGCGTTGCGGCTGTTCTGGCTGATTCCCTGGCGCGCTGCGGTGAACGCCGTGCGCGTCGCCACCGGCCGCCTGCAGCGCAACGGCTACGTCGCGGTCGCCTTCGGCGAGCCGGTGCGCTTCGCCGATCTTCCCCAGGCCCGCGGCATCGCCGCGCTCGGCGACGAGCAGCGGCGCGCCCGCGCCAAGGAGGTGGCCGCGCTGCTGATGGAGCGGATTGCGCGGGTGGTCCCCGCCACGCCGGTTTCGTTGGTGGCGCGCGCGGCGCTGGATCTTTCCTGCCAGGCCAGCGAGAGCGATCTGGCGCGCCGCGTCCGCGAGCTGCGGATTTCCCTCGAGCAGCGCGGCGTTCCCACCGCCATGGGCCGCGAGTTCGACGAGCAGCGCGCGGCCAGGGAGGGCCTGCGCGAGGACCTTGCCCGCACGCGCGAGCTGCTGCGGCTGGAGGACGATCTCCTGGCCGGCGAGGAGGCGGAGGAGATCGTGCGGCTCGGGCTGCAGCGGCTGGTGCAGCGAGGCGCGCTGGCGGCGCGCGAGGGCCGGGTAGGCCCGGGACGGCACCCGCACGCCGGCGAGCTGCTCGCCTATTATGCGCGCTCGCTCGACCAACCGGCTGCAAGGCCGGACGACCTCCCGCGGCAGGCGCAGGGTTTGATGCGTTCCTAGATTTGAACGGATGAGCGACCCGGGCCTCGCCAGCGAACCCAGGCGACTCGCCGACTTCTTGCGCGAGCGGCGCGAGGAGATCCTGGACCACTGGGAGCGCCAGGTGCGCTCCGTGGGTGCGGCCCGCAACCTCGAGCGGCCCGTCTTGCTCGACCACCTGCCCCAGTTCATCGACGACCTGGCGGAATACGTGGGTGAGGTCCGGACCGGAGTGGAGCTACCGCCGCCCGAAGAGCTCTCCCGCATCCACGCCCTGGAGCGGTTGGAGGTGGGCTACGACCTCGCCGAAGTGGTCGCCGAGTACGGCATCCTGCGCCGCTGCATCACCGAGCTGGCGGCGCACGAGCACGCGCCCTCCCTCCGCTCGGCAGAATTGCCCCGCCTCCACCAGGCCATCGACCATGCGATCGCCATCTCGGTGGTCCGCTACACGGCGGCGCGCGAGCGGACGCTGCGCGCGCTGGACCGCATCTCCAGCGCGGCGCTGGTGCATCACGACGTCGAGTCGCTCCTCCCCCGCACGCTCGACGCCTTTCTCGGGACCACCGCCTCGGTCGACTCGGTGGCCCTCGCCCTGCGCGAGGACGGCGACGGGTTGCGCATCCGCGCGGCCGTGGGATTTCCCCCGTCCGCGGACGGACAAGCGCGCCTGTCCGCGCAGGGCTTCATCGCCCGGGTCGAGCAGCGCGGAGAGCCGGTGTTCGTGCGCGACGCGGAGATCGATCCGGAGCTGCGCGCCGAGGCGGAGTTCCCTCCGGGCACGCAGGCCCTCTACGGCGTACCGCTGACCATGGGGAAGGACCTGCTCGGCGTGGCGGTGATGGGCTCGCGCTCGACCCGCGAGTTCTCGCAGGAGGACCAGTTCCTCTTCCGCACCATGGTCAACCGCCTCGCCGCCCTGATCGCGCAGGCGCGGCTCGACGCCCAGGTGGCGCACCGCGCGGCGGAGCTGGAGGCGGTGATCGAGAGCATCCCCGAGGCCGTCTACGTCGGCGACGCGACCGGCATCAAGCGCGCCAACCGCGCCGCGCTGGAGATGCTGGGCTACGGCGCGCCGGGCGAGCTGAACAAGGACATCTCCAGGCTTTCGGGTGAGATCCAGGTCCGGTCCCTGGACGGCGCCGCGGTGCCCATCGAGGAGCAGGTCTTCGCCATGGCGCTGCGCGGCGAGCACGCGGTGCGCGAAGTGATCGTGCGCCATCGCGGCAGCGGCGAGGATCTGGTGGTGCGATCGAGCGCGGCTCCCATCCGGCTTGGGGACCGGATCGTCGGCGTGGTGGCGGTGAACACCGACATCACCGCGCGCATGCGGGAGGAGCGCGATCTGCGGACGGCGCTGGCCTTCCGCGACCGGATGCTGGGCGTGTTGAGCCATGACCTGCGCAACCCGCTGAGCGTCATCCTCACCTCGGCCGAGACGCTGCAGCGGCAGGAGCACGACGACCGGCACCGCGCGACGCTGCGACGGGTCATCGACAACGCCCGCCGGATCGAGCGCATGATCCATGACCTGCTCGACTACACCCGCACGCGCGAGGGCCGGGGCCTGCCCATCTCCCGCACCGAGGCCGACCTCGTCGCGCTCTGTCAACAAGTGCTCGACGGCATGCAGGTGCTCCACCCGGACCGGGCGTTGCGATTGAGCACCAGCGGCGACACCAAAGGCTCCTTTGACCCTGACCGCGCCACGCAGGCCATCGGAAATCTGCTCAGCAACGCGATCCGCTACAGCCCGGACGGTTCTCCGGTCACCGTGACGCTGTCGGGCCGCGATACGGAGATCGTGCTGGAGGTCCACAATCAGGGGACGCCCATCGCGGAGGACCTGCTCCCGCGCCTCTTCGACGCCTTCCAGCGCGGCGTGCCGGACGAGCGAGGCTGGCGCGCGGGCCTCGGCCTCGGCCTCTACATCGTGCAGCAGATCGTCGAGGCGCACGGGGGCAGCATCGAGGTGCGCTCGACGGCAAAGGACGGCACCACCTTCGCCGTCCGCTGGCCCCGCCGCGCGGCGTGATATCTCCCGCCCATGAGCATCGCATTGGTCACCGGGGCGTCGGCCGGCATCGGCCTGTCCATCGTGCAGAAGCTTGCCGCGCAGGGCCATCGCCTCGCGCTGGTCGCGCGCACGGAGCAGACGCTGCGGGCGGCGGCGGCTTCGCTGCCGGCGGGGGCAGCCGAGATCTTCGTCTGCGACGTGAAGAATCTCGCCGCCTGCGCCGCCCTGCCGGGCCGGGTGGCGGCCCGCATGGGCGGGCTCGACGTGCTGGTCAACAATGCCGGCTTCCACCGCCGCGGTCCCTTGCTGGAGGTGGACCCGCTCGATCTGGGCGAGATGGTGGGCGTCAACCTCGCCGCTCCGATGGTGCTGACGCGGGCCGCGGCGCCGCTGATGCCGCGGGGCGGCCGCATCGTCAACGTGGCCTCGCTGGCCGGAATGGTGCCGATGCGGTTCCAGGTCGCCTATGGCGCCACCAAGGCAGGCCTGCGCGCCTTTTCCCGCGCCGCCCGGGACGAGCTGGAGCCGCTCGGCATCGCCGTCTCGGTGGTCTCTCCCGGCCCGGTGGACACCGGCTTCTTCGGCGAGGAGCTCGAGCGCGTGGCCGACATCGTCTTCTCGCAGCCGATGAGCACCGCCGATCAGGTGGCGGATGCGGTGCTGGAGTGCATCCGGACCGGCGCGGCCGAGATCGCGGTGCCCTGGTTTTCGGGAAAGCTCTGCACGCTGGGATACCTCTCGCCGCGGCTCTCCCGCCTGCTCCGCCCGGCGCTGGAGAAGCGCGGCGCGCGGAACAAGGCGGCGTACATCCGGCGGAAACGTGCACCCGGGGCGCCTGCGACCTAAATTCAACCGTACGCGTGTACGCTGCCTTGGCGATCTTCGGAGCGGTCCTCTCCACGCTCGTGCTCCCCCTCCCGGAAGAGCTGGCCCTGATGGGCGCCGGCTGGTGGGCGCACGAGGGCGCGCTGCCGCTCTGGGCGGCCTGGGTCGCCGCCACCGCCGCCAACGTGACCGGCGACACCATCTCGTACCTGGTGGGTCGATACTTCCTGGAGAAGCTGCTGCACACGCGACTCGGCAAGCGCGTCGTCTCGCCGGAGATGCGCAACTGGGGCGAGGACTTCGTCAAGCGTCACGGTTTCTGGGCCATCGTGCTGGGCCGCTTCCTGGTGGCGGTGCGCGGGCCGGTGTACTTCGCCATCGGCGCCTCCAAGTACCCGCTGGGCCGGTTCGAGGTCATCAACACCGCCGTCGCGCTGATCGAAGGCGCGGTGCTGGTCTGGCTCGGCTACCAGTTCGGCGAATCGGTCAAGGTCTCGCACGAGGCGCGCTGGATCGAGATCTCCATCGGAGTCGCCGTGCTGTTGTTCATCATTCCGGCGCTGCTGAAAGCCTGGCTTACCCGCCGCCACCGCCCTCCCGCCAACGCCTGACGCAGCAAGCCGCTTGCGCGGACGGTTCTGCATCCCGACTTTTTTCGGATGCAGATCTGGCCTGGCCGTTCCTATCCCCTGGGCGCCACCTACGACGGCGTCGGCACCAACTTCGTCCTCTTCTCCGAGGTGGCCACGAAGGTCGAGCTCTGCCTCTTCGACGACAATGGCAACGAGCAGCGCCTCACGCTGCCGGAGCGGAGAGGCTTCGTCTGGCACGGGTACGTCCCCGGCGTGGAGCCCGGGACGCGGTACGGCTACCGCGTCCACGGCCCCTGGGAGCCGGAGAAGGGCCACCGCTGCAATCCGGCCAAGCTGCTGCTCGACCCCTACGCCCACGCCATCGAGGGCCATCCCAAGTGGGACGAGGCGGTCTACCCCTACAAGTTCGGCGAGGGCGACCTGGCCATCAGCGGTTCGGACAGCGGACCCTTCATGCCCCGCTGCGTGGTCACCAATCCCTGGTTCGACTGGAACGACGACCGGCCGCCGCGCCACCCGTGGCACGAGACGGTGGTCTACGAAGTCCACGTCAAGGGCTTCACCCAGCGGCATCCGGACGTGCCCGAGGACCTGCGCGGCAAGTACGGCGGCCTCGCCTCGCCGGCGGTCATCGAGCACCTGCACGCGCTCGGCGTCACCGCGGTGGAGCTCTTGCCGGCGCACCAGTTCGTGCACTCGCAGCGGCTGCTCGACAGCGGCCTGCGCAACTACTGGGGCTACGACTCCATCGGCTACTTCGCGCCCCACAACGAGTACTCGAGCCGGGGGCAGCGCGGCGGGCAGGTGCAGGAGTTCAAGTCGATGGTGAAGTCGCTGCACCGCGCCGGCATCGAGGTGTTCCTCGACGTCGTCTACAACCACACCAGCGAGGGAAACCAGCTCGGTCCGATGCTCTCGTTCAAAGGCATCGACAACGCGGCCTACTACCGCACCATGGCCGATCAGCCGCGCTACTACATGGACTACACCGGCACGGGCAACTCGCTGAACATGCGCAACCCGTACGTGCTGCAGCTCTTGATGGACTCCTTGCGCTACTGGATCCAGGAGATGCACGTGGACGGCTTCCGCTTCGACCTCGCCTCGGCGCTGGCGCGCGAGCTGCACGAGGTGGACCGCCTCAGCGCCTTCTTCGATCTCATCCAGCAGGATCCGGTGGTCTCGCGCGCGAAGCTGATCGCCGAGCCCTGGGACGTGGGCGAGGGCGGCTACCAGGTGGGCAACTTCCCGGCGCAGTGGTCGGAGTGGAACGGCAAGTTCCGCGATACGGTGCGCGACTACTGGCGCGGGCAGGATTCGCTGCTGGGGGATTTCGCCTACCGCTTCACCGGCTCCTCCGACCTCTACGCCTCCACCGGCCGCAGGCCGCACGCCTCCATCAACTTCGTCACCGCCCACGACGGGTTCACCCTGCGCGACCTGGTCTCGTACAACGACAAGCACAACGAGGCCAACAAGGAGGACAACAAGGACGGCGAGAACCACAACCGATCCTGGAACTGCGGCGCGGAGGGCGACACGCAGGATGCCGCCGTGCTCCAGCTGCGCGCCCAGCAACAGCGCAACCTGCTCGTCACGCTGCTGCTCTCGCAGGGCGTCCCCATGCTGGTCTCCGGCGACGAGATGGGCCGCACCCAGCGCGGCAACAACAACGCCTACTGCCAGGACAACGAGCTCTCCTGGGTGGACTGGGAGCACCTCGACGAGGACCTGCTCGACTTCACCCGCGGCCTGCTCAAGCTGCGACTCGAGCATCCCATCTTCCGCCGCCGTGGATGGTTCATCGGCCAGGAGCTGCACGGCACCGACGTCAAGGACCTGGCCTGGTTCACGCCCGAAGGCCGCGAGATGTCGGAGGAGGACTGGCGGGTGGGTTACGCCAAGTCGCTGGGCGTGTTCCTCAACGGCAAGTCCATCCAACGCCCTGGCGAGCACGGGGAGCGCGTGAAGGACGACAGCTTCTACGTCATCTTCAACGCCCACCACGAGCCGCTGCAGTTCACGGTCCCGGGCGAGCCGTTCGCCAGCAGGTGGATGCGGGTCCTGGACACCGCCACCGACGACCCGCCGGAACTGCGGCGATCGCGCCGGGTCCAGACTCTGGCGGGGGGAGCGCAGCTCGAGATGAAGGCGCGGACCCTCGTGGTACTGAGGAGTGTTGGCTAGTGGATCTACGGGGACACGCTATTGCGTTTGCCCGTATCTGGGGACACGCAATAGCGTGTCCCCGTAATTCCGTAATCCGCAGTTACCCAAGGAGGACTATGTTCGGTCTGCTGATCCCGCAGTGGCACCGCGACGGGTGCTCCGCCGCCCGGGCCTCGCGCCACTCGTCCCGGGCGTGATCGATCATCCTGCGCACCGCCGCTGCGGTGGGCGCATGCTCCTTGTCCCACTCCACTCCCACTTCGCTCTGCTGGACCCACGCGACCCATCCGCGCGCCTCCAGCTGCTCGCCCGATTCGCCGGCCTCCGGCAGCGCCACGCGCACGCGCTGCCCCGGCCTGCCCGCATCCGCCGGCAAGGCCGCCAGCCGCGCCCCGCCCTCGCTCACGTCGCGCAGGCGGCAGAGCAACGCGGCGAGACCTGAGGCTTCCAACAGCACCAGCTGCTCGCTGCCCATCCTTAGCTCGGCGCGCAGCGGGAGCCGCTCGATGCGGGTGAGCGCGCGCTCGGCCCCCGCCAGCTCCAGCCAGATGCCGCCGCTGCCGCGTGCCCATACCCAGCCGCTCAGCAGGGTCACCTGGTCGGTGGCGGAGAAATCGACCCGCAGCGAGGCGAGCGTGCCCTTCGGCGCCACCGCCTCGGGGAAGAAGAAATACCCCGCGCCGTCCACGAAGTGCAGGTGCTCGCGCATCGCGCGCGGGCTCTGGATCCGATATCGCAGTCGCAACGCCATCCCCGACCTCCCCCGGCGCGCGTAGAGCAATCGCCCCGCCAATCCGAAGTGTCGGAAATCACATCGGTTGGGCAATGATCTGGCGTGTAAAAGGGCACGGGGGCGGAAGGCGACTTCCCATCGCTTCCAGCGACTTTCCCGGATCGCACCGGACGTTCCGCGACCTGGAAACGAAGGTGCACGGCGGCTTGCCTGCTGGAGTCCGGCCAGCGTCCGATCGCGACTCCATCCGCGGAAGCGCCCCGGAGCGACGCGGTACGTCGGGCAGGCGGAAGGCGAAATCGCTTCCCAGTCAGCTGCCGGCGTCCGGACCCGCGCAGGCAAGCTCCCCCAGGGCGCGCAGGGCGTCGGCGCGGGTGAAGATACCGATCAACGTCCCATCCCGGACGACCAGCGCCGACCCGTAGCGGTGCTGCCACATCTGCCGCGCCACGTCGGCGAGCTCGGCCTCGGGCGGCACGGTGAAGGGATAGGCGGTCATCGCCTCCTCCACCGGCTCGCGCCGCGGGTCCACGCTCTTGACCGTCTCGAGCAGATGCAGGTCGCGTTCGCTGACGACGCCCACGAGCCGGCCCTGGTCCGTCACCGGAAGGTGGCGGATGCGATACGTGCGCATCAGCCGGTGCGCCGCCACCAGCGGCTCGCCCTTGCCGATGCTTCGTGGCTCCGCGCTCATGTACTCCGCGATGGCCCGCTTCACGCCCCCGCCCTCCTGTTCGGGACGCCGGCTCCGCCGCAGGGGCGGAGCCGGGTCCGTCTCTCCCGTCCGCTCACTTCTCCGCCTTCACGTCCTCCTTCGGTTCGATGGCGAACACCGTGAGCGGGCCGCGCGGATATTTGCCCCCCGACGTCTCGGCACGCAGGTTGTGGTCGTGGGCGATGGAGAGGCCCTTCCCCAGCCGGCAGCTGGGGCAGTACCGGTTGGCCTTGTCCTGCACGGGCACCAGCACGTCGTAGCGCTCGCCGGAGGAGACGGGCAACGTGTCCTTCCAGTACGGCTGCGGCAGCGCGCGGCCGTCGGTGCCGATCACCTGCATGTGGAAGGCGTGCGGGTGGAAGACGAACTGGTGGTCGAAACCCATGGCGAGGAAGCGCAGCAGGATGGTCTCGCCCTCCCTGGCCTGGATGAGCGAGCTGGGGTCGGCGATGGTGGAGAGCTTGTTCTTCAGATCGGCGGTGAAGATGCGGCCGTTGAGCAGGTAGTAGTTGCTCTTCCACTTCATCATGTCGTAGTCGCCGACGTCGTGGATGGCGTCGTTGTGCTCGGTGTCCATCTCGCTGAACCAGAGCGTGTACTCGCGGTCGTAGTGCTTGCCGTAGATGGTCTTCGGCTTCTCGCCGTCGACGATCAAGGCGCCGTACATGCCCAGCATGGCGTGTGTCGAGGTGTCCACGTGGCAGTGGTACATGTACGTGCCCTCGTGCTGCGCGGTGAACTCGTAGACGAACGAGTCGCCCGGCGGAACGCCCGCGAGCAGGCGATCGGGAATCCCTTCCGTCGGCACGCCCGGGACGCCGTCGTAGGTCGTCACCAGATCCAGGCCGTGGAAGTGGATGGTGTGCGTCACGTTGCCGAAGGCGGAATTCGGGTCCAGGTGATGATGCCCGGCGTTGTGCAGCACGACGCGGACGTTGTCGCCCACTTTCATGCGCAAGGTCGGCGCCGGGATCTTCGGCGCGGGCAGCGCGGCGCCCACGGGCGCCTCCTCGAACCTGTCGTTCCAGGCTACGTAGCTGACGATGTACGTCTTCTTTCCGTCAGCGAACTCCCACTCGCCGTCGTTGGTGTAGAGGTGGAAGACCTTCCACGGCTTCGCGGCGGCCGGAGCCTTGACGGCCGCCAGCTTCGCCTGCTTCGGCGCAGCGGCGAGCGGCAGCGCCAGCAGAAGGGCGGCGATGGCGAGGCGGCGCATCAGATCACCTTCACCGGCGACGAATCCGCCGAGACGGGGATCTTCTTCGCCCGCTGCTCGTCGTTGAGCTCCGGCCCGAAGATGCGCAGCGTGTAGTCGCCGGAGGGGATGCCTTCGATGGTGAACTTCCCGCTCTTGTCGGGCGCGACGAAGAACGGATTCTGCAGCACCAGGATGTCGGCGCTCATCTCCTTGTGGATGTTGCAGGAGAGGTGGACGATGCCCGGTTCGGCGATGGTCTTCTCGAACTTGTTCTTCGGCAGCAGGGCCTGGTTGAAGAGGACGGACTTGCCGGCGCGCGCGTAGACGTTGTGCAGCTCGGGGTCCTGGCTCTGGAACTCGACCTTCTGGCCAGCGAGCACGGGCAGCACGCGCGGCGCGTAGGTGTTGCCGATCTGGTTGATGATCGCGGCAGTGGCGGGCGGGCTGAACTTGCCCGGCACGCTCTCCACGTAGACGAGGGTGGTCTTGCGGCGCAGGGCCGGATCGTCGATGGAGCCGCTCAGGGTTCCGGCGCGGGCAAAGGGCGCGGCCAGGGTGAGTGCGGCAAGCATGGTTGCGGTCCTCATGTCAGTCGATGCTCCTGTGGTTTCGGGGGACTCCCGAGCGATCAGCAAGCTGCAGGCCAACGATCCCGGGGAGGCCAGGTAGATCTTCGCGCAAGCCCTGCGCGCGGCGCGGCCGGCTCGCCGCAGCCGCGCGCAACTTTTGCGGGGCGCGGGGCACGGAGCCGGGCGCATCGATTGCACCGGGCGCAGGGATTTCCCGATCCCCGTTGCGGAGCCCGGCGCGTTGCCGGTACGTTCTGCGCGACATGGCGGAAAGCGTGCTGGAGGAGTTGCAGCGCTATGTGAACTGGAGCCGCGCCGACGAGGACGCGCTGCGAACGCTGCTCCCCATCGCCCGGCCCCAGTTCGAACGCATCGCCACGGTGTTCTACGACCGCATCCTCGAGCACGACGAGGCGCGCAAGGCGCTGGTAGGCGGCGAGAGCTCGGTGGGCCGCCTCAAGATGACGCTGGTCGCCTTCATGGAGCGCCTCTTCTCCGGGCCCTGGGATGCCGACTACTACGAGCTGCGCTGTCGCATCGGCCGCGTGCACGTGCGCATCGCGCTGCCCCAGCATTACATGTTCGGCGCCATGAACGTGCTGCGCCGGCAGCTCAACGCCATCATCGACACCGAGTACGCCAACCGGTCCTCCGAGCTGGCCGTCGCGCGCGCCGCGCTGGGGAAGGCGCTCGACATCGAGCTGGCGATCATGCTCCACACCTACCGCGAGGACATGCTCGCGCAGCAGTCCCGGGCGGAGCGCCTCTCCACCTTCGGGCAGCTGGTGGGGTCCATCGGACACGAGCTGCGCAACCCGCTGGGCGTGATGGAGACGTCGCTCTTCATCCTCAGGCGGCGTATCCAGGACGACGAGCGGGCGAAGAAGCACGTGGAGCGCATCGGCGAGCAGCTGGGCATCGCCAACAGCATCATCACCGACCTCCTGGACATGATCCGCGACAAGCCGCTCTCGCGCGAGCGGCTGGCGCTGGCGCAGATCGTCGAGACGGCCGCCGCCGCGGTGAAGCGGCCGCAAATGGTGGAGCTGCACCTCGCCGGGTTGATGGACGTCCCCGAGGTGGACGGCGACGCCGGCCAGCTCCGGCAGGTCTTCGTCAACCTGATCGACAATGCGGTCCACGCAGCCGGCGAGGCGGGGCACGTCCGGGTGCAGGCCAGCGCCGACGGCCACCACGTCGAGGTGGCGGTGGAGGACAGTGGCAAGGGCCTGGATCCCGCCATCCGCGCGCGCCTGTTCGAGCCGTTGATGACCACCAAGGCCAAGGGCATCGGCCTCGGCCTCGCGCTGGTGAAGCGCATCGTCGAGCGGCATGGCGGGACGGTCCGGTACGCGCCGGGCGACAAGGGAGCGCGGTTCGTGGTGCGCTTGCCGAGGGCTGCATGAAGAGCTTCCTCCTCGTCGACGACAACCTCGCCTTCGCCGAGAACCTGGCGGAGATCCTCCGCGACGCCGGGCACGAAGTGTTGATCGCCACCAACGGCGAAGCCGCGTTGCGGGCCGCGGAGAAGGAGCGCTTCGACGCGCTGGTGACGGACATGCGCATGCCGGTGATGGGCGGGGCGAGCCTGGTGCACGAGATCCGGCGGGGCGATGCGGACCTGCCGGCCATCGTGGTCACGGCCTACAGCGGCGAGGAGGACCTCGCTGCCGCCCGCAACGAGGGCCTGCTGGCGGTGCTGCCCAAGCCTGTGCCGGTGGATCGGCTGCTGGAGCTGCTGGAGCTGGCGCGCCGGGACGCGCTGGTGGCGCTGGTGGAGGACGACGCGGCCCTGGCCGACAACCTCTGCGAGGCGCTGCGCGACCACGGCTTCTCCACCGTGACGGCGCGCTCGATCTCGGATGCGCAGAAGTTCGGCGAGGTGAAGCCCTTCGTGGCCCTGGTCGATCGCCGGGTACCGGGCGGCCCCGACGGTGAGGCGATGAACTTGCTGGCGCGGCGCTTTCCCCACCTTCCCCAGATCGTCATCACCGCCTTCGCCGACGGCCTGACCGAGGACGGCGTCACCGTCTTCACCAAGCCGTTCGACACGGCCACCCTGCTGCAGACGGTGGGCCGCCTTCACCAGGAGCGGGGCGGCGCGTGACCGAGCACGACGCGCGCATCCTGGTGGTCGACGACAACGTCGCGCTGGTGGAGAATCTGCGGCAGATCCTCGAGGACGAAGGCTACCAGGTGGCCACCGCTCCCTCCGCCGCCGAGGCGCTGCGGATTGCCGCACCGTCGTTCGAGGTGGCGCTGGTGGACCTGCGCCTGCCCGACGCGTCGGGCACGCAGCTGGCCGTGCAGCTCAAGGAGACCTCGCCGGGCGGCGAGATCGTGCTGCTGACCGGCTTCGCCACCCTGGAGACTGCCATCGGCGCGGTGCGCGCCGGCGCCTTCGCCTACCTGGTCAAGCCCTGCAGCACCGCCGACCTGCTCCTCACCATCGAGCAGGCGCTTCGCCAAGTGAGGCTGCACGCCGAAAAGCGCGAGCTGGCGCGCCGCGCCCAGGTGGCGGAGAAGCTGGCGGCGGTGGGCACGCTGACCGCGGGCATCTCGCACGAGATCCGCAACCCGCTCAACGCCGCCGGCCTGCAGCTGGCGGTGCTGGAACGGAGGCTGCGCAAGCTTCCGGAGGAGCTGCAGAAGCCGCTCACCGAGCCGCTGGGGCTCGTACGCGACGAGATCCGCAGGCTCGAACATCTCCTGGAGGACTTCCTCCAGTTCGCCCGCCCGCGGGAGCTCGATGCGCGTCCGGTGGACGTCCACGGGGTCCTCGAGGCCGTCCTCGGCCTGTTGGCCGGCGACGCGGAGCGGAGGGGCATGACGCTGGAAGCGAAGATCGACGGCAAGCTTCCCCCCGTCCTCGGCGACCCCGAACGCCTGCGGCAGGTGCTGATGAACCTGACCCTGAACGCCCTGGAAGCGGCCCCGGCCGGCGGTCGCGTGCGGGTCACCGCCCATGCGCAGGGGCGAGAGGTCTCGTTGTCCGTCGAAGACAGCGGCCCCGGCATTCCCGCCGAGCTGGCCGAGCGGATCTTCGAGCCCTTCTTCACCACCAAGGCGGCGGGGTCGGGCCTCGGGCTCCCCATCGTGCACGCCATCGTCTCGCAGCACGGGGGCAACATCGGATACGAGAAGTCGGCCCTGGGAGGCGCGAAGTTCTGGGTGACGCTGCCGCGGGCGTGACACACCCGCCCACGGCGGACAAAATAATTTTCCTTGACATATAAGTTTGTCGGTCCAGACTGCTCCCATGGGTGACGCTGCCGTTCTGCTTCGGCCCCTCCGGACACGCATCCTCAAGATGCTCGCCGAGCCGCAATCCGCGGCCGGCATCGCGCGCACGCTCGACGTGGCGCGGCAAAAGGTCGGCTACCACCTGAAGGAGCTCGAGAAGCATGGGCTCGTCGAGCTCGTCGAGGAGAAGAAGGTCGGCAACTGCGTCGAGCGCATCGTTCGCGCGACCGGGCGTGCCTGGCTGGTGTCGGCCGAAGCGCTCGGATCGCTCGCGCAAGGCGCGGCGGAAGCGACGGATCGGTTCTCCGCGGCATACGTGATCGCGGTCGCGGCGCGCGCGCTTCGCGAGGTGACGCGCCTGCGCCAGGCGGCGGACGATGCCGGCAAGCGCCTCGCGACGCTCACGCTCGAGACCGAAATCCGTTTCGCGACGGCGGCCGATCGCGCTGCCTTCGCCGAGGAGCTTGCGCGCGAGGTCGCGCGCCTCACCGGCAGATACCACGACGAGTCCGCTCCGCGAGGACGCGTGCATCGCATCGTTTCTTTCGCGTACCCGAAGCCTGCAGACACCGATCGATAAGGACACCACCATGAACGAGAAGAACACGCGCGACATCCAGCTCTCCGTCGAGCTCGACGCCTCTCCCGAAGAGGTCTTCCGTGCCGTCACCGTCGGGACCGAAATCGCGAAATGGCTCGCGCCCGAAGCGCGCGTCACCGCGCCGGAAGGCGGGAAAAAAGGCAGCATCTGGATCTCGTGGGGCGAAGGCATGAGCGCCGAACACGAGATCGAAATCTTCGACGCGCCGAAGCGGATGCGTCATCCGTCCGGCCAGAACGGCGAAACCAAGGCGCCGCTCTACGCCGATTGGTCGATCGAAGCGCGCGAAGGCGGCAAGACCACGCTCCGCCTCGTTCATTCCGGTTTCAGCGCCAGCGCCGACTGGGACGACGAGTACGAGGCGCACGCGCGCGGCTGGAGGGTGATGCTCCAGAACCTCCGCCATTACTTCGCGCGGCACGCGCACGAGCCGGCCGTCCACCTCCCTTTGATGTCGAATGTCGAGTCCCCGCGCGGGCCGATCTGGAAGGAGCTTCTCGGCAAGCTCGGCTTTTCGGCCACACCACTGAAAAGCGACCCATTCCGCTTCACGACGCCGGCAGGCGACGTCCTCACGGGCGTGGTCGATCTCGTAACCGAGACGCGCGCCCTCGCGCTCGTCGTGCGCGAGTACGACGATGCGCTGCTCGGCTTCACCCTGGAAGGCAAAGCGGATGCGCCATCCACTTTCGTGTATGGCTATGTGATCGCGTACGGCGCTGCACGCGAGCGCGCGAGCGGGCTCGTCGCGGCCGCCAGCAGCGCAATCTCCTAGGCTCTTCGGCGCGAAGGCCGTTCAGGAGAATCACGCGTCGGGTTCGTGGTTCCCCGCGCCGGCCGGGACCTCGCCCGAGTATTCCTTGAGCCGGTACTGGATCTTGCGGATCGAGATGCCGAGCATCTCGGCGGCCTTGGCGCTGGATCCTCCCACCAACTCCATCGTCCGGAGAATCGCCTCCCGCTCGATCTCCGCCATCGTCGCGCCCGGGATCAGGCTAGCCGCGTCGCGCCCGGCGGGCCGCGGCCCCTGCAGCGTGGGCGGCAGGTCGTCGGCGGTCAGCTCGCGCGACTTGCAGAGCACCACCGCCCGCTCGACGGCGTTCTCCAACTCGCGCACGTTGCCGGGCCAGTCGTAGCCGAGCAGCGCGTTGAGCGTGCCGGGCGCCAGGCCCTTCACCTGCTTGCCGTAGCTGGAGGCGTACTTCTCCACGAAGTGGCTGACCAGCGCGGGGATGTCGCCCTTGCGCCGGCGCAGCGGGGGCAGCGTCACCGCCACCACGTTGAGGCGATAGAAGAGATCCTCGCGGAAGCGGCCCGCCTTCACCTCCGCGGCCAGATCGCGGTTGGTGGCCGCCACCAGGCGCACGTTTACTGTAAGGCTCTGCGTGCCGCCCACCCGCTCGAACTCGCGGGTCTGCAGCACGCGCAGGAGCTTCACCTGGGTGGAAAGGCTGATCTCGCCGATCTCGTCGAGGAAGAGCGTGCCGCCGTCGGCCAGCTCGAAACGGCCTTCCCTGCGGCCCGCCGCGCCGGTGAAGGAGCCCTTCTCGTGGCCGAACAGCTCTGACTCGAGCAGCGTCTCGGAGAGGGCCGCGCAGCTCACCTTGACGAAGGGCTTGTCGCTGCGGTCGCTCTCCTCGTGCACGGCCTGCGCGATCAGCTCCTTGCCGGTGCCGGACTCTCCCAGGACGAGCATGGTGGCGCGCGTGGGTGCCGCCTGCTTCACCACCTGGTAGACGGCCTGCAGCTCGGGCGCCTCGCCCACCATGCCGGTGAGCTTGTACCGGTCGCGCACGCGCTCGCGCAGCGCCTGCGACTCGCGCAGAAGCCTGCGCTTCTCCACGGCCTTCTGGAGGAAGACCAGGACCGAGTTCACGTCCAGGGGCTTGACCAGGTAGTTCTCGGCGCCCGCCCGCATCGCCTCCACCGCCGCTTCGACGGTGGCAAAAGCGGTCATCATGATGAAGACGGCGTCGCTGCCCCGCTCCTTCGCCTTGCGCAGGAGCGCGAGGCCGTCCATGCGCGGCATCCGTACGTCCGCCAGCACCACCGCCGGCGCGAACTCCTCCATCCGCGAGAGCGCGACCTCGCCGTCCTCCGCCTCGGCGATCTCGTACCCCTCCTCGCCCAGGATGAGGCGCAGCGCGGAGCGGGCGTTGGGCTCGTCGTCGACGACGAGGACGCGTTCCTTGGCCATATCGCGCCGACTCTACCCTGCTCGCGACGGCAGCGCGCGATTCCTCGCGAGAGAGCCGCTCATGCGTCGCTCGCGTCGAGCTGGAGGACGTCGTCGCGCAGCACGCGCGCGCCCAGGAGATCCCGATCCTCCGCGTCCATGTCGGCGAGGATGTCGTCGAGGAGTCCGAGCACCCGACGCGCCAGCAGCGACGGGGAAAGGACGCCCCGATCCGACCGCAGCACCGCCAGGACGGCGCGCTGGTGCGCATGCTCGGCGCGCATCAGATCCAGTCGCACCGGCCCCCAGGCGTCGATCTTCTCCAAGACAGGTCCCAGAAGCGCCTCCTCGGTGGCGAGGTGCTTCTCCATCTGCTCGTGGAGGTCGCCCACGAGGTTGCGCAGCGCACCGGGAGGTCCGCCCTCCGCTTCGAGCGTATCGCCTGCCGTGTCGCGAACGCGGGCGATGAGCGCGCGGAGCCCGCGGTGCTGCGTCTCGAGGATCTGCCGGCGCTCTTCGTGATTCATCTGTGCCTCCCTCGCAGGGGGTAGGTGCAAGGCGCGCGCCGCTGCAGTGCTCGCCGCTCACCCCGGGGCAGGCGCAGGAATTGCGCCCGGCAGTCATCTCCCTGCTCGAAATTGCGCGCCGGCGAGAGCGCGCCGCGTCCTCGATGCGCATGGCATGCGCCGTGCTCCGTGCGCATTCCATGACCTCACGCGCGCAGGCATTGAAGGAGCGGCTGGCCCGCGGAGACTCCATCGACCTGCGCGGGTACGGCAAGGCCGGCGGCGGACTCATGCTCGCGGTCCAGGCGTTCGCCGCGGCGCTGGCCAAGGTGCCGGAGCTGGACGTACAGGACTGGCCCCTGTTCTCCAGCGCCCGCAAGGGCGCCACGGTCTGCGCGTACCTCCGCGTCGCGCGAGGCAAGGTGGAGCAGTCGAGCGCCGTCTCCGAGCCCGACGTGGCGGTGCTGATGAACGAAGCCGCCGCAGAAGACGCGGACTTCGCCGAGGGCACCAAGGACGCGCTCTACGTGGTGAACACGTGGCATTCGCCGGAGATGGCCGCGGGGCGTTACCGGCTGGGCGGCACGGTGGTGACCATCGCCGGCGACGACCTGGGCCGCAAGTACCTGAACCGCCCGCTGGCCAACGTCGCGGTGCTGGCTGCGCTGGTGCGCACCACCGGGCTGGTGGAGCCGGTGGCAGCGCGCGCCTCGCTGGAGTCGCGCCTGGTCAAACGGCGGCTGCCGCGTCGCATCGTCGACGCCAACCTGGCCATGTTCGACACCTCGCTGGAACAGATGCGCGTCGGCCAGTTTCCCCCCGCCGGGCACCCGCGCAAGCCGTTCACCGGCTACGGCAGGCTGCCTGCGGGCGCGCAGAGCGCGCTGCGCACCTCGGTGCACAACCGCACCTCGGGATATGGCCGCCCCGGCGTGAAGGTGGAGTTCGCCGATCCGCTCTCGAAGTGCAACGGGTGCTCGCTCTGCGTGGTGCAGTGCCCCGAGGGCATCATCCAGTTC
The DNA here is from genome assembly GCA_035655715.1 of Myxococcales bacterium. Taxonomy (GTDB): domain Bacteria; phylum Myxococcota; class Myxococcia; order Myxococcales; family 40CM-4-68-19; genus 40CM-4-68-19. Next base: position 17,533 of record DASRTX010000170.1, read on the forward strand.
GACGCCGATCCCGCCCGGGGAACGCTGGTGCACGGCGCGCGATTCGCCGACTTCTGCAAGGTCTGCCGCGAGTGCGTGACGGCCTGCCCGCTCGATCTCTTCAAGGAGCTCGTCGCATCGACCCGGCCCGAGGGTCATCCGGTGGAGGCGTAGATGCAGATCGTGGGGACGTACGGCGCCAGGTACGAGAACGCCATCGATCTCTCCGCGCTGCGCGGCGCGCACCAGCCGCAGTACGCCGCGCGGACCGAGATCGCGGTCGACGGGAACACGGCGGCCGCCATTCCCTTCTTGCAGTGGTGGCGCGCCCCGATCATGGCCGGCTTCCCCATCACGCCCTCCACCAAGTGGCTGGAGCACCTGGCGGCCGTGGTGGGAGCGGGCAAGTGCGGCAAGGCCAAGCGCGTCAAGCTGCTCGAGGCGGAACACGCCGCTGCCGACTACCTGGTGGGAATGGCCGGGTCGTGCCGCGAGCTGATCGCCGGCACCGCCACCAGCTCGGTGGGCCTGGACCACATGACCGAGACGGTCCGTTCGCTGGGCGCCTCGGGCCTGGGCAACGTGATGATCGTCAACGTCTGCCGCGCCACCGCCAACTACCCGCTCTGCATCGAGGGAGATCCGAGCGATCACTTCGCCCACCGCGACGACGGCTTCATCCAGGTGATGTGCCGCGGCAAGCAGCAGATCTACGACACCATCTTGCAGCTCCCCGCGGTGGGGATGAACCCGCGCGTGCTCACGCCCACCATGCCGGGCTTCTTCGGCATCAAGGACAGCCACCGCAGCGGCAAGCTGGTGGTCGAGCCTGACGAGGCGGTGAACTCGTTCCTGGACGAGGCGCTGGCCTCCACCGAGCCCACGCCGCCCGGACTCCTCGACGGCGACACCAGCATGGGCAGCTGCGTGACCAGCGCGTACTTCCAGGGCTTCAAGGTGGGGCAGAAGGCGCGCCTGCAGGCGGCGTTGGACGTCATCCCCAGGGTGGCCGGGCTGTTCGAAAAGCGGTTCGGCAGGCGCGGGATCGAGCTCTTCGAGCAGTTCGCCATGGAGGACGCCGAGGTGGCGCTGGTCTGCCTGGGCCCCGACGCGGGCACCGCGGTGCAGCAGCTTCCCCGGATGCGCGACGAGCTGAAGGCGCGGGTCGGCTTGATCGTGCTCCGCGTGCTCACACCGTTTCCCTCGGTGGCGCTGGCGCGCGCGCTGCGCAAAGTGAACGCCGTCGGCGTGGTCCAGCACGCCTATCACCATGGGCGCGGACACATCGCGCTGGATCTCGCCGACGCGCTGGCCGAGTCGGGTCGGCTTCTGCCCACCGAGTCCTTCTTCTGCGGCCTGGGCGGTGCGGACGTCTCGCCCTCCACCTGGCGCGAGATGGCTCGCCTGACCGTGAGCTGCGCCATGCGGGGCAAGCCGTCGCGAAGGTGGCACCTCTTGCACGAGGGCCACGAGCTCTCGGAGGAGAACTGAGATGGCCCGCGCGCTCCCCACCTTCAAGTCGCACGCCCAGCGCGACGACGCCTTCCTCGAGGGACACACGCTCTGCCCCGGCTGCACCGAGGCGGTGGCCTTCCACGAGATCGGCCGGGCCACCGACAACGGGCGCAAGACCCTGGTTGCCCTCGGCACCTTCTGCGGCGAAGTCTCCACCCTGCTGTACCCCAACGTGATCTCCTGGGGCCGCGGCAAGCGCGAGCCGGCCGAGGTGGAGAAGTCGGTCGGCATCATCCACAACGTCTTCGAGAGCGCGCCCACGGTGGCCGAGGCGATGAGCGACACCGCCCGCGTGCTGGCCGACGTGGGAGCATGGAAGGGCCCGCAGCCCAACGTGATCTCGGTCTCCGGCGACGGCGGCGCGCTCAGCATCGGCCTGCGCTCGCTCCTGCACTCCATCCACCGGCGCGCGCGCGTCACCGTGGTGGTCTACATCAACGAGGTGTTCGCCAACACCGGCTTCCAGTACAGCCCCACTTCGCTGCCCTTCGCCGACAGCTCCACGCTGCCGCACGGCGGAGCGGCCGAGCCCATCGATCACATCGGGCTCGCCATCGTGGCCGGCGCCGGCTACGTGGCGCAGGCCACCACCGGCTACGCGCCGTTCTTCGCCGAGTGCGTGGAGGAGGCGCTGGCAGCGGAGGGGACCTCGGTGATCTTCGTGCCTGCTCCCTGCATCACCGGCTGGAAGTTCGAGGAAGGGCTCACGGCCGAACTGGGGCGGTTGGGGTCGCAGACGGGACTCTTCCCCTGCTTCCGGAAGAAGCGCGGCGAGCCCGGGCAGATCAAGCACGTGCCGGAGAAGGCAAAGCGGCCGGGCGTGGAGCAGTTCCTGGTGGGCCAGCAGCGGTTCGAGCACGTGGTACGCGCGGTGGACGGAAAGCCGCAGATCGTGCCGGGCCGCGAGTCCGATGTCGCGGCGCTGCAGTCGTACGCGGACCGGAACGTGGAGCGGCTGGAGAAGCTGGCGTTGTTCCCCTGAGTGCCGGTCTATCCTCGCCGCTCCCTCGGTAGCCAGGCCAGCCCCGAGTCCGTCGCGCCGGCCGGCTTGTACTCGAGCCCCACCGCGCCCTGATATCCGCCGGCATCCAGATCGTTCAGGAATTCCGCAATCGGCTGCGTCCCGCTGCCGGGCTCATGCCTTCCCGGCACGTCCGCGACCTGCACGTGCGCCACCAGCGCGCGGTGCTTGCGCAGCGCCTCGCGCGGGTCCACGCCCATCATGCCGGCGTGGTACTGATCGAGCTGCAGCCGCACCGCCGCGGAGCCCGCCGCGCGCACCAGCGAGGCGGCGATGTCCGGGGTGGCGGCGTAGTAGCCCGGCATGTCCACCGTGTTGATCGCCTCCACCAGCAGCTGCATGCCGGCCCGCTCGATCAGCGGCGCCGCCGCGCGCAGGTTCGCAATCGCCGTCTTCTCCGCCTGCGCGGGCGATGTTCCCTTGGGAATGCCGGCCAGCGCATTGAGCTTTCGCGTCCCGAAGCGCTGCGCGAGAGCGATGGCCTCGCGCACACTGTCCAGGAACTCGTCCTCCCGACCGGGCAGCGAGAGCAAACCGCGCTCGCCGCCTCCCCAGTTCCCCGGCCGCGGATCGAAGAGCACCAGCTCGAGCTTCAGGTCGCGCAGCGTCTTCTCCAGCAGCGCCGGATCGAGCTCGTGCGCGAAGAGGATCTCCACGCGCGTGAAACCCGCCTCGGCCGCGGCGCGGAACCGATCCAGCTGCGGCAGGTCGGGCCAGAGCAGCGTCATGTTGGCGGCGAAGCGCGGCATCAGGCCACCTCGGTTCCGGCGGCCTCTTCCCAGAGCCGCACCAGCGCCGCCATGTCCTGGTCGCCCAGCCCGCGCGACTTCGCCTCCAGGAAGCGCTGCTCGGCCAGGGCCCCGAGCAAGAGCGGCACCCCGGCGCCCTTGGCCTGGTCGTGGATCAACCCCAGGTCCTTGAGGATCAGGGTCATCGGCGTGGCGGGCGAGAAGTCGCGCGAGATGAACCGCGGCATGTGGCGGGTCATCATCGTCGAGCCGCCGTAGGAGGTGCCGATCACTTCCAGCACCGTCTTCGCGTCCGCGCCGAGCTTGGCGCCGAACACCGCCGCCTCGGCGATGGCCGCGGTGTGCACTCCCACCAACAGCTGGTTGACGAGCTTCACCACCTGGCCCGCGCCCGGTCCTCCGCACAGCCGGATGTTCTTGCCGAAGGCCTGGAAGATCGGCAGCGCGCGGTCGAAGGCGGCCTGATCGCCTCCCACCATCACGGTCAGCGTTCCCGACTGGGCGCCCATCGGGCCGCCCGAGACCGGCGCGTCGAGGAAGGCGGCGCCGCGCCCCGCCAACAGCTCGCGCGTGCCGCGGCTCTGCTCCACGCTGACGGTGGAGTGGTCGGCGAAGAGCGATCCCTTGCGAGCGGCGGCCGCCAGCTCCCGATAGACCTCGTCGACCGAGGCGGGCGTGGGCAGCGCGGTCAGCACCACGTCGGCGCGCTGGGCCACCTCGCCCGCCGACCCGGCGCGCTTCGCTCCCCGGGACACGAGCGCGTCCACGGCCGCCGGAGACCGGTTGTGCACGTGCACGGTGAACCCCGCCGCAAGCAGCCGCTCCACCATGGGCCGACCCATCTTGCCGAGCCCGACGAACCCGATCTGCTCCATGCCGCCTCCTCGCGGACGGGGATATCACGGCGGCAGGCGGCCGCGCCTCACGCCGCCAAATCTGCCGTCGAGTCGGATGCTCGCAGACCGATGCTGGCGCAGATCTCCTCGAACTCGATGCGGAAGCCGTCGGCGTTTCGGTGCGCCGCGCCGCCCAGCTCGACCGCCTCGACCGTCACGCGGGCCCAGACGCGCTTGTGCGAGGTGGAGAAGGCGATGACACACCCCGCGAAGAGGAAGAAGCAGGGATACTTCACCTGCCAGTAGATCCGGGGCAGGCGCTCGATCGAGCAGGCGATCAGGTTCAACGCCAGCGAAAGCAACAGCCGCCATGGCGAGGAAGAGCACGAGCAGGTTGGTCAGCGTCAGCTTCAGCGGAAGATCCGGTCGACCATCACCCCGCTCCGTAGCTGTGCAGGCCGTCGCCGGTGAGGCCCAGGTTCACCCCCATGAAGGTGAAGATCACCACCGCGAAGGCGGCCACGGCGATGGCGGCGGTGCGCTTGCCCGTCCACCCCAGCGTGATGCGCGTGTGCAGGTAGCCGGCGTAGACGATCCAGGTGATCAGCGCCCAGGTCTCCTTGGGATCCCAGCCCCAGAAGCGGCCCCACGCCTCGTTGGCCCACACGCCGCCCATCACGATGCCGACGCCGAGCAGCGGCCAGGCGGCGATCACCGTCTTGTAGGTCACGTCCTCCAGGCGGCGTGCGTCGGGCAAGAGCGCCTCGATGCGCGGGCGCCACTGCGCGGTGATGAGGAAGCCCAGGGTGGTGCCCCAGAGCAGTGCGACCAGCCCCAGAGCGTAGTTGGAGGCGATGCCGAAGAAGTAGGGCCCAGGCTCCATCGGCTGGACGCCGGCTGGGAGCTCCACGCCGGTGGAGGAGGCGATCTGTGCCAGCAGCACGCCGATGCCAGCGGTGAGCGCGAAGAAGGCGGCCAACGTCACGCGGAAGCCGGTCTTCTCGCGGCCCTTGAGCGAGTACACCGCTGCCGCCGCGGCGAAGAGCACCAACGCAGCGAGCAGGAAGGGGCCCACGCCCGGCACCGGCAGGAGGAGCTTGAACTGCTTTCCGGTGCCGGGGTCGAGCTGGTGCACCGCGGAGACCACGTCGAGGAACTTCCCGGGCCGCAGCTGCGAGGGAACTTGATGGAGGAACGAGGGCGCCATCTCGAAGCGCCCGCCGAAGAGCAGGGAGGAGCCGCCCACCATGGCGAGCAGCACCGCCACCACCGCGGCCTGCGCGCGGCCCAGCACGGCGTTCGCGGTTCCCGAGCGCACCAGGAAGAGCAGCGCCGCCGCCGCGCCCAGCGTGAAGAGGGCGTAGGAGACGAAGAGCATGGCCACGTGGATGAGGATCCAGTAGCTCTGCAGCGCCGGCACCAGCGGCTCGATGCCCTGGTCGCTGACCAGCATGGACTCGCCCATGGCCACCAGCGCCACCGCCGCCGCCAGCGCGCCCAGCACCTGGAGAGCGAACTTCCGCTGGATCACCAGCCAGCAGATCATCATCGCCCAGGCGGTGAAGTTGAGCGCGTCGAAGAGGTTGGTGAATGGCGGGTGGGAGATCATGTACCAGGCGCGGTCCATCGCCGTCAGCACGTCGCCCGTCCGCTCGCGGGCGATGATCTCCACCTGGCCCGCGGCGATCCAACGCGATGCCAGGTAGGCGGTGTGGGCCGCCACCCCCAGGAGGGCCAGGGTGCTCGCGGCCTTCTTCAGCAGGCGGCGATCGACGGCCAGCGACGACGCGTATCCGGCGAATGCGCCCGCGTACGCAAAGGCCGCGGCGACGCGGAGCCCGACACCAAGCTGCAGCAGATCCTCGAACACGGTGGACCTCCGGGAGTTGCCGTCCCTGCAGAGCAAGGCCGGGGCCAGCGCGAAAACCCTGCGTACTCCGCCTTGGCGCGCAAACGGCGGAGGCGGCTCTGTCCTTGGTGCCGAACCTGCAATGAAGGAGTGCCAGGGGCGAAAGCGCTGCTGGAAGTGCGCAGCGCGTGCGTCGGGCGGGCAAGCGGCGCGAGGCCTGCGCAAGGATTGCGCGGGGGGTGCCGGCGGACGGCACGGATGTGACGGAGGTTCACCATATGGGTACGAAGCAGCGGATCCTGATCGTCGACGACGAGCAGAACGCGCGGACGGCGCTCCGGACCCTTCTGGGCGAAGAAGGGTACGAGATCGCCGAGGCGGCAGACGGCGAGGAGGCGCTCTCGAAGATCGCGGAGCTGGATCCCGAGGTGGTCCTCACCGACATGCGGATGCCGAAGATGGACGGCATCACGCTGATCAAGAAGGCGCGCGAGTCGGGCAGCGAAGCGGCCTTCGTGATGATGACCGCCTACGCCTCGGTCGAGGCCGCGGTGGACGCGATGAAGGCGGGCGCCGAGAACTACCTGATCAAGCCGCTGAACCTCCAGGCGGTGCTGGTCTTCCTGGAAAAAGCGCTGGAGAAGCGGAGCCTGCAACGCGAGACCGTGTCCCTGCGCGACCGCGTCCGCGAGCAGTACCGCCTGGAGGGCCTGGTGGGCGACGCGCCCGAGCTGCGGGCGGTCTACGAGGTGGTGCGGCAGGCAGCCTCCACCAAGGCCACCGTGCTGGTGCTTGGCGAGTCGGGCACCGGCAAGGAGATCATCGCCCACGCGCTGCACGAGGAGAGCCCGCGACGCGACCAGCCCTTCGTCAAGGTGTCCTGCGCGGCGCTGTCGGAGACACTGCTCGAGTCCGAGCTGTTCGGCCATGAGCGCGGGTCGTTCACCGGCGCCCTCGGCCGCAAGGAGGGCCGCTTCGAGCTGGGCGACGGCGGCACCCTCTTCCTCGACGAGATCGGCGAGATCTCGCCGGCGACGCAGGTCAAGCTGCTGCGCGTGCTGCAGACCCGCGAGTTCGAGCGGGTGGGCGGCACGCAGACCCTCAAGGTGGACGTGCGGCTGGTGGCGGCGACCAACCGCGACCTCGTCGCCGAGGTGAAGGCGGGGAGGTTCCGCGAGGATCTCTACTACCGCCTCAACGTGGTGGCGGTCACGCTGCCGCCGCTGCGCCGCCGCAAGGGCGACCTGCCGGCGCTGTCCTGGCACTTCATCGAGAAGTACGCGCGCCTCTACGGCAAGGACGTGCACAGGCTGGGCGAGGGCACGCTCAACGCGCTCTTGGCGCACGACTGGCCCGGCAACGTGCGAGAGCTGGAGAACGCCATCGAGTGCGCGGTGGTGCTGGCCCAGACCCAGGAGATCACCCCCGAGGACCTGCCCTGTTGGCTGCGCGGCTCGCGTCCGAACCGGGGCGAGGCCGGATCGCTCATCCCGGGCGGCACGCTCTACGAGATCGAGCGCGAGGCCATCCTGCGCACGCTCGAGTTGGTGGGCGGCTCCACCTCCCGCGCGGCAGATCTGTTGAAGATCTCGGCGCGGAAGATCCAGTATCGGCTGAAGGAGTACGCGCAGACGGAGCAGCAGGGGCTGCGGCCGCAAGAGGCCGCGCCGGCAGCGAACTGAGAGGCACCGCACTAGCCGTCGATCGGCAGGGACCTCACCAAGCTGACGCGACGCTCCTCGGGCTCGACCACGTACCAGAACCGCCAGCCAGCCAGGTCCAGGTGCAGCTTGAGCCCCCGCACCGAGTTCCAGAACATGCTTCCCAGGGGCATGGTCGCGACGGCGGCCGCGATTTCCTGGAGAGAGGCCGAAAGGCTGCTCCTCGTGTCCTCGGGGACCCCCTCGGCCGCGGTCCCCACCACCACGGTGAACATGGGAGCCCAGCATATAGGACTTTAGTTGATGGTCAAATCATTTCAGGGGGTCCCGCCGCCGGCTCCCTCAGACGGCCCTCGAGAAGCTCCGCGCCCCGTGCTCGAGGTACGCGTCGAAGACGCAGGCCACATTGCGGACGAAGATGCGGCCCAGCGGCGTCAGCTCGATCTCGCTGCCGCGGACGGCCACCAGCCCTTCCGCTTCCAGTGCGCGCAGCCGCAGCAACTCGCGCTCCCAGCCCTGGGTCGTGCCCAGATCCACCCAGGAATTGCACATGATGGAGTTGATGACGGCACGGCGGCGCCGGTCGTCGTCGTTACAACGGAAGCCGCGCTCGGTGGCGAGCTTTCCCTCGGCGACGGCCGCGTGGTACCGGGGCAGGCCGCGCGCATTCTGGGCATAGATGCCGCTCACGTCGCTGATGGCGGAGGCGCCTACCGCGATCACGTCGCCCGCCGCCTTGACGGTATAGCCCTGGAAGTTGCGGGTCAGGGTTCGCTTCGCCTGCGCTTTGCCCAGGTCGTCCTCGGGCAGCGCGAAGTGGTCCATGCCGATGGGCCGGTAGCCCGCCGCCGTGAACGCCTCCCAGGCGGTGCGGAACAGGTCCAGCTTCTGCGCTCCGCGCGGGATGCCCGCCACCGGCAGCCGCTTCTGGTTGGTGCGCTGATCGGGAACGTAGGCGAACCCGTAGACCGCGGCGCGATCGGGCCGCATGGCGACCACCTGCGCCAGCGTCCGCTTCCAGCTCTCCTGCGTCTGGCAGGGAAGCCCATAGATGAGGTCGACGTTGATCCCGGCGAACCCGAGCGAGCGCGCGTACTCCAGCACGCCGCGCGTCTCCTCCTCGGTCTGGATGCGGTCGATGGCCTTCTGCACCGTCGGATCCAGGTCCTGCACACCGAGCGAGATGCGGTTGAACCCGAACGAGCGCAACAGCGCCAGCTGTCCGCGGGTGGTGACCACGGGATCCACCTCGACGGCTACCTCCGCGTCGGGCAGCACGTGGAAGCGGCGGGTGATGGCCGACCAGAGCGTGGTCAGCTGCGCCTCGTCGAGGAAGGTGGGCGTGCCGCCGCCGAAGTGGACCTGCGAGAGGAAGCGCCGCTCTCCGAGCAGCTGGGAGACCTGGTCCATCTCGCGCGCCAGCATCGCCAGGTACCTGTCGGCGGTGTTCTGGCTGCGCGCGATCACCACGTTGCACCCACAAAAAGTACACCGCTCCTTGCAGAAAGGGATGTGCACGTAGAGCGAGAGCGGAGCCGCCGGCCCCTTGGCGCCTGCGGCCTGGAGCGCCGCGGCATGGTCGGCCGGGCCGATGCTCTCGGTCCATTCCGGCGCGGTGGGGTAGCTCGTGTAGCGCGGCGCCGGGACGTCGTAGCGCCGGACCAGGTCCTCGGTCACGGGCGGAAAGGCGGACATGCGCGAAGCTCGCTTCACGAAGCGTGCCGGGTGGAATGGGCCTTGCTGGACGTGCGCACACGCGCGGGGTGCAGGAGGTGCGCGCGGCGAGCAGGTGCGCAAGAATTGCGCGGAAGGAGCCTCGATGCGGGTGGCGGTCATCGGCGGGGGTGTGGCGGGGCTCTCGGCGGCCCACGAGCTGTTGCGGCGGGGCGCCGATCCCGTGGTCTTCGAGGCCGAGGAGCGCGCGGGCGGAAAGGTGGGCACGCGCGCCGAACGGGGCTGGGTGACGGAGGACGGCCCGAACTTCCTGGCCCGTCCGCTGGACGCGCTGCTCGATGCGAGCGGATTGCGCGGCGAGGTGGTGAAGCCGCGCCCTCCCACCACGCGCTGGGTGCACCTCCAGGGCCGCGTGCTCAAGGCGCCGAGCCTGGGACTGCTTGCGCGCGCCGGCGCGTTCCGCGCGCTTCTCGAGCCGCTCTTCGCCCGGCCGCTGCGCGAGGACGTGTCGCTGCGCAGCTTCCTCGAGGCGCGCCTGGGCAGGAAGGCCGGCGGGCTCGCCGCCACGCTGATGAGCGCGGGGGTGTACGCAGGCGATCCCTCGCTGCTCTCCGCTCGTGACGCGTTCCCCACCTTGGGGGAGTTGGGAGCGAAAGGCTCGCTGATCGTCAACGCCTTCCGGCGCCCCAAGGCAGCGCCGCGCACCGGTCTTTGGACGCTCCGGCGTGGGCTCGGGACGCTGGTGGAGGCGGTCTCGGCGCGGCTGGCCGGCAGCGTGCGCCTGGGCGCGCGCATCACGCAGCTGGCGCCGGCGGCGCGCGGCTGGGACGTGCAGGGCGAGCGGTTCGATGCGGTGGTGCTGGCGGTTCCCGCCGCGGCAGCGGCCGCGATCGCGCGGCCGTTCGCGGCGCGCTTCGCGGAGGTCGCAGGCGCGTTCCACAGCGCGCCGGTGACGGTGGTGCACCTCGGCTTTGCACAGGAAGGGCTGCCGCGCGGGTTCGGGATGCTGGACGCCGACGGAACGCTCCACGGCATCGGCACCCTGCTCCCCAGCAGCATGCTGCCCGGGCGCGCGCCGGAGGGACGCGCGCTGGTGACGGTCATCTGCGGCGGCGCAAAGCATCCGGACCGGGCGGCGCTGCCCGACGGCGAGCTCGTCCCAGGCATCCTGGGCGATCTCTCGCGCACCTGGGCCGTGAAGGCGCAGGTCGAATATGTGCGCGTGGTGCGTTGGGGCGCGGCCATTCCGCAGTACGCGCCGGGCCACCGCGAGGCGGTGCGCGCCGCACGCGAGTCGCTCGCGGGTCTCCCGCCCATCGAGGTGGCCGGCGCCTCGTGGGACGGTGTGGGAGTCCCCGATGTGGCCCGGTCCGGCGCGGTGGCCGCGGCGCGGCTGGCGCCGGCCTGAGATGCAAAGGTTGCGACCCGGCGCGGGCCGGCGCGGGCTGCGGGCGGCGGCATCGTTCTTGAAGTGCCTTGGATCCGTGGAGGCACGCCGATGAACGAGATCGCGAAGGAAGCACGCAAGCGGCTCCTCGATCGACGCAGGGTGATCGAAGGCATGATCGGCGAAGTGGAGCGCAACGAGTCCGCCTTGCAGAACGGCACCCATTCCGACGTGCTCGATCGTGCGGCGCACCGCGAGCCCATCGCGGTCCTCGAGTCCTTGCGGGGCGTCCACCACGGCGAGCTGGCGGAGTTGGACGCGGCGCTCTCCCGGATCGAGCACGGTAGCTACGGTACCTGCCAGGGCTGCGGCCGCGCCGTCGGACGCCAGCGCCTGCGAGCCATTCCCGAAGCCCGCTTCTGCATCGAGTGCGTCTCCACCCAGGTGCGCGGAGCGCGGCGGGCGCCTGCCGGATCATAGAGCGCGCAGGTCTTGCGCCGGAAGCAGATTTCTCCTCCCTCCTCCGCCCCGCCGCCCTCGATCGGTCGGCGGCGCAGTGTTGCGATGTCCGCCTTTTCAAGTCGCAGCTACGTCGCCGACCGATGCGGGCCCAAAGCTGCGTCCGACGGTCCGGACGTCCGCTTCGGCAGCGGCGCCAGCCGCCAGCGGCCGTACGCGATGAACGCGGCGAGGAGCCCGACGACGAAGGGAATGAGCGCCACCGGGCCCATCTTCAGGCTCACCGCCGTTGCGCCGATCATCACGATCGCCAGACCGGCAGCGGCCAGCGGCGTCAGCCCAGGGCGAATGCGCGTCAGCCCGGGGAGGACGAGCCCGAGGCCGCCCAGCAACTCGACGACACCGATGAAGCGCAGGAACCCGACCGGGAACGAAGTGTCCTTGGTCAGGTCGGCGGCGGACATGACGAGCTTGCTGCCGCCGGCGAAGACGAAGAGCAAGGCGAGGAGGATCTGCAGCGTCCAGAGCAGCTTGTGGGTCTTGGCCATGTCCGTGGGTCCTTGATCGAAGGTTTGGCTCCACCGATGCGACGAACGAGGGCAGAGGAGATCGACACCTTGCGCTGATACGCCGCTATTGTCCTACGGCGCGTTGCCGGAACGCCAGGCGCCACCCGTCGCCGTCGAGGTCGGCCGTTCGGAGCATGTCGGCGGCCACCGGCAGCGAGCTTGCTTCCGTCCATCCGGAGGGGGTCCCGCGAAAGATGACGATGCGGTCGCCAGCGGCGATGACCAGCCGTCGATGCCAGCGCCTTCGAACTGCCCGAAGACCATCTTCTGCGTCCCCAGCGAACCCAGCCCGGTGTTGACGGAGGGCCCGCGCACGAATCGACCAAGGGGCCGCGAGAGGAACGAGCTGACCGTGCCGTGCGCCTCGGCATCTGGATAGCCACCGGAGGGGCAAACGTATCGGGATACGCCATCGGCAGCCTCGCAAACCAACAGGCTTGCAAGGGGATCGCAATGATTGATTGCAGGCGATTGAACCGCATGTGCGATTCTGACGCGAGGGACTCGCCTCATCGCGGTGAGGACGAGGGACACCGCCATGGCCACCTCGAGCGTGTAGGTGAGCGCGCCTCCGAGCGTATGCAGCGGATGGCGAGGGCGCTGGAGGATCCCGGCCGCATGCGCCGCGCGCGCAACGACGATCGCTGCTCCGAACGCGATCAGCGCGGCAGAGCGGGCACCGAGAAGCTCCAGGAGGAGCATCGCGAGGAGCAGGAGCGGAGAGTGCTCGACCGCGTTTCCGTGGGCGCGCTGGAGCCGGATGAAAGTCGCGTCGCCTGCCATGCCGGGTCCGATGCGTTCCCGCCTGCGGCGCATCGAGATGGCCATTCCCAACCCGGCGATGAGGAGCAAGAGCGGCGCGGCGACGAGGGCCGTGATGAGGGGCATGCACCGTTCCTCCCATTCGCGGGAACGCGGCGCAAGATCACTTCCGGCCTTCAGATGCCCAGCAGCGTCACCGCCAGGCCCACCACCGCGATGATTCCTCCCGCTGCTCCATCGCCGTAATGATCCAGCCAGTGCCACTTCAATCGCGAAACTCCCGCACGGGAGAGCAGCACCAGCGGCAGCATCGCTCCCAGCGTCGCTACCTCGTACACCAGCACCACCGCCGTGGCCTGCCCCACGCCCAGCGGCGCCGCCGCGAACAGGATGGGCATCACCGCCACGCAGGGGTCGAGCGAGAAGAGCAGGAAGAGCGTCCACGCCGTCAGCCGCGAAGGCTCGTCCACGCCGTGCGCGTGCACGTGCAACCGCTCGTGGGTGGCCTTGCGCAGGCCCCAGACGGCGTAGGCCAGACCAAAGCCCATCAGCAGCAGCCCGGCCACCGACTCGAGCCGCTCGCCCAGCACCCGCAGCGCGCCCCACCCCAGGGCCAGCGCCAGCACCCCCAGCGCCGCGGACACCGTCACGTGGCCCAGGCCGCAGGCGAGCGTGATGCGCGCGGTCTTCCAGGGCGACCAGCCCCGCGCGCGCGCCAGCGCCGCGAAGGGCACCCAGTGATCCGGCGCGATGGAGTGCAGCGCGCCCACCGAGGCGGCGGCAAGCGCCAGCGCCCAGAACGCCGCGGTCAAGCGCGCACCCTCAGCAGCCTTGCGACGTCCGCGGCCCCCAGCCCGAACAGCGCCTTCAACTCGCCCAGCACCTGGAACTCCACCTGCGCGATCACGCCGTCCGCTTCGAGCACGCGTGCGCAGCACACGAACGCAGCCTCGCGCACGGCGGCGCTGTCCAGCGGAGCGGCGGCGTCGCGCAAGGCATCGCGCAGCCCGCGGGATTCCAAGCTTTGCCGCGCGGCCTGCGCCAGCGCCTGCTTGTCAGGCACCGCCGCCGCGGCGTCCACGTCGGAGGCTGCTGCTTCCGTCACCAGCGCTTCCGAGGCGTCCAGCCAGCCGTCCGCCCAGGCGGTGATCATCATCAACTCGTAGACGGCGCGGGCGTGGCGCGGGTCCATCGTGCCGATTGTACCTCCTCTGCCGTGCAGGCGCCTGCCCGTTTGCGCGCACGGACACGATCTCCAGATTGCAGGTATGGCGAGCCTGCACGGCAAGATCAAGAACGCCCTCGACGAGGCCCGCATCCTCATCCTGGGCGCGCAGGTGCTGCTGGGGTTCCAGTACCGCGCCTTCTTCGAGCCGGGTTTCGAGAAGCTGGGGCGGGGCGAGCGCGCGCTCGAGCTGATCGGCCTCTTCGCGCTCTTGGCGACCGCCGGCGCCCTCTTCTTGCCGGCCGCCCGCCATCGCATCGTGGAGCACGGATACGATACCGGCCGGTTCCACCGCTTCACCATGCTGGTGATGCGCGCCGCGCTGTTCCCCTTTGCGGTGGGCCTGAGCGTGGATCTGGCGGTGGTGGGCAACCGCATCGCGGGGCCCGTGGCCGGCGCCCTCTGCGGCGCATTCACCGCGCTGGCGGCGCTGGGACTCTGGTACGGCCACTTTGCCCGCAGCGATCGCCGCCAAAGCCAGGAACCGGAGGACAGCATGGAAGACACGCCGCTGCCGGATCGTATCGTCCAGGTGCTCACCGAGGCCCGCGTGGTGCTTCCCGGTGCCCAGGCCCTGCTCGGTTTCCAACTGGCGATGGTGCTGATGGATGCCTTCGCCAAGCTCCCCCAGGGAGTGCAGCTCGTCCACCTCTTCAGTCTCGGATTGGTGGCCCTGGCCACCATCGTGCTGATGGCTCCCGCCGCCTACCACCGCATCGTCGAGCGCGGCGAGGACACCGAGCGGTTCCACCGGTTCGCCTCGCGGATGGTGCTGCTCGCTCTGGCGCTGCTGGCGCCCGGATTCTGCGGCGACCTGTACGTCGTCCTGCGCCGAGCGGGATTCGATCGCCCTGCGCTGCCGGTGGCCGCGGGGATGCTGCTGGTCTTCTACCTGGCCTGGTTCGGCTCGACGCTCCTCTTGCGGCGCACGGCGCGTCCCGAGTTGAAAGCCAAAGGGCTGTAGGCCCTTTTCCCGTGTGACAGCCACCCCCGCGCGTGCGAGATTGCACGCGATGGACGCCGCGCTCTTCGTGCCCTGCTACGTGGACCAGATCTACCCATCTGTTGGCCTCGCCACCGCCGACCTGCTCGAGCGGCTGGGCGTCACCGTCCATTTCCCCGAGGCGCAGACGTGCTGTGGCCAGCCCATGGCCAACTCCGGCTTCTTCGACGACGCGCGCCCCCTGGCGGAGAAGATGCTGGAGGTGTTCGCGCCGTACGAGCACGTGGTCTGTCCCTCCGGAAGCTGCACCAGCATGGTGCGCAACCACTACGGCATGCTCCTGCCGCGCGATCCTCGGGTGGCGGCGCTGGGAGCGAAGACCCGCGAGCTGTGCGAGTTCCTCCACGACGTCCTTCAAGTCAAGCCGCGCGGCCGTTTCCCCCACAAGGTGGGACTGCACCAGAGCTGCCACGGCCTGCGCGAGCTGCGGCTGGGCAGCGGCAGCGAACGGCTGGTCCCCGCCTTCTCCAAGACGCAGGCGCTGCTGGAGAACATCGAAGGCCTGCAGCTCACCGAGCTTTCGCGCAACGACGAATGCTGCGGGTTCGGCGGCACCTTCGCGGTCAGCGAGGAGGCGGTCTCCTGCGCCATGGGCCGCGACCGCATCGCCGACCACGAGCGGGCCGGGTCGGAGATCATCGCCGGCGCCGACGTCTCCTGCCTGATGCACCTGGACGGGCTGTTGCGCAGGGAGAAGAAGCCCATCCGCGTGCTCCACGTCGCCGAGCTGCTCGAGGAGGCCACCCGATGACCGGGCATGCCGAGCGCGCCGCCGAGTTCGTGGAGAACGAGGCGCGCCTGCACTGGCACGACCAGGCGGTGTGGTTCGTCCGCAACAAGCGCGACATCGCCCGCAGCTTCGTGCCCGAGTGGGAGGAGCTGCGAACGCTCGGTTCGCAGATCAAGGCGCACACGCTCTCGCGGCTTCCCGCCTATCTGGAGCAGTTCGAGCGGAACGCGCGGGCCGCCGGCGCGCAGGTGCACTGGGCCCGCGACGCCGAAGAGCACAACCGCATCGTCCACGGAATCCTCGAGCGGCGCTCTGTCACCCGCCTGGTCAAGAGCAAGTCCATGCTCACCGAGGAGTGCCACCTCAACGAATACCTCGAAAAGAACGGCGTCGAGGTGGTGGACACCGACCTGGGCGAGCGGATCGTGCAGTTCCGCCGCGAGCCGCCCTCGCACATCGTCATGCCCGCCATCCATTTGAAGAAGGAGGAGATCGGCGAGCTGTTCCACGAAAAGCTCGGCACGCCGGCCGGCCTGGCCGACCCCAAGGCGCTCACCGAGGCGGCGCGCCAGCACCTGCGCGAGAAGTTCCTCGGCGCGCAGGCGGGGCTCACCGGGGTCAACTTCGCCATCGCCTCGACCGGCGGCGTGGTGGTCTGCACCAACGAGGGCAACGCCGACCTGGGCACCTCGCTGCCGCCCATCCACATCGCCTGCATGGGAGTGGAGAAGCTGGTGCCCTCGCCCCGCGAGCTGGCGGTCTTCCTCCGGCTGCTGGCGCGCAGCGCCACCGGCCAGCCCATCACCACCTATACCTCGCACTTCCATGGGCCGCGGTCGGGCGCGGAAATGCACGTCGTCATCGTCGATCACGGCCGCAGCCGCATCCTGGCGCGCGAGGAATACAGGAACAGCCTCAAGTGCATCCGCTGCGCGGCGTGCATGAACACCTGCCCGGTGTACCGGCGCAGCGGGGGCCACAGCTACGGCGTGACGGTCCCTGGCCCCATCGGGTCGATCCTCGCCCCGCACATCGATGCGAAGAAGCACGCCGGCCTGCCCTTCGCGTCCTCCCTGTGCGGCTCGTGCACCGACGTCTGCCCGGTGCGCATCGACCTGCACCACCAACTGCTGACGTGGAGGGGCGAGCTGGCCAGCAGGGGGCTCGTGCCGCTGGGCAAGCGCGTGGTCTCGCGGGTCGGCGGCTGGGTGCTGGCGCGGACCTGGGCCTACCGCCTCTTCGGGAAGCTGGCCCGCCTCTTCGCGCCGCTCTTGCCCAATCCCTGGACGCGGCAGCGCGAGCTGCCGCCCATGCCGCGCGAGAGCTTCCGCGCGCAATGGAGGAAACGTGGACGCGCGCGATGAGATCCTGCGCGCGCTCCGCGCCGCCGCAGTCCCGGAGCTACCGCTGCCCGATCTCTCGCGGCTGGAGGCGGTGCGCTATCCCGACGTGCGCGAGCGGTTCGCGAAGAGCGTCGTCGAGGTGGGCGGCAGCTGCGTGGCGCTTGCCGCGGGCCAGCCGCTGGAGCAGGCGTTGCTCGCCGTTCCGGAATATGCCGCGGCGCGGAGGGTGGCCTCGCTGGTGCCGGGCGTCGCCAAGGTGAACGTCGAGGTGGAGTCGGTGCGCGATCCGCACGACCTGCGCGACGTGGACTATTGCGTTCTGCCCGCCGAGCTGGGGGTCGCGGAGAACGGCGCCTGCTGGATCGTCCACCACGGCGGCGCCAACCGGGCGGTGGCCTTCCTCGCCCAGCACATCGCCATCGTGGTCCGCGGCGACACGCTGGTGCACAACCTCCATGAAGGCTACGAGCGCGCCGACATCCCCGTCCCCGGCTTCGCCATGTGGCTCTCCGGGCCCTCGAAGACCGCCGACATCGAGCAATCCCTGGTCATCGGCGCCCACGGCCCCCGCTCCTGCACGGTCTTTCTCGTGGACTAATTCGGGGACACGATACGTAATTCGTCGTATTGTGTCCCCGAATTGGGATACGACGAATTACGTATCGTGTCCCCGAATTATTTCGTGGCGCCGGTGGTCATGCCGCTGATGAAGTAGTTCAGCGACAGGCCGTAGACGATGACCACAGGCAGCGAGCCGAGGATGGCGCTGGCCATCAGCGGGCCCCAGAAGTAGACGTCCCCGCGGATCATCTCCACCGAGATTCCCACCGGCAGCGTGCGGTTGGCCGTGCTGGAGATGAAGGTCAGCGCGTAGACGTACTCCTGGAAGCTGAGCGTGAAGGCGAAGATGGCGGCGGTGAGGATGCCCGGGAGCACCACCGGAATCACCACCAGCCGCAGCATCTGCATGCGCGTGGCGCCGTCGAGCAGCGCGCGCTCCTCGATCTCCTTGGGCACGCCGCGGAAGAAGCCCATCAACAGCCAGGTGCAGAACGGGATGGTGAAGGTGGGGTAGCTGAGAATCAAGGACCAGATGGTGTTGTCGATGTGGAGCGCGCCCACCAGCTGCGAGAAGGGAATGAAGAGGATGGTGGGCGGGATCAGGTAGGTGAGGAAGATGGCGATGCCGATGCCGCGGTTTCCGGGGAAGGTGAGCCGCGCCAGCGCGTAGGCGGCCGGCACCGCGACCAGCAGCGTGATCAGCACCACCGCGAGCCCGGTGAGCAGGCTCACCTGCATCCAGCGGTAGAACGGCGTGGAGTTGAGGAACTCGTAGTGCGACAGCGTAGGGTTGTCGACGTTGATGTCGCCAATCTCCTGGTTGGGATGTGCGATCTGCCCCTCGGGCACGTCGATGCGGCTGAGCGTGCCGCTGACGGGGCTGAGGATCTCCTGCTCACCGATCATCGCGATGGGCTTGGGGTTCGCCTCGGCATCGCTGCGCCTGGTGTGCGAGTTGAGGGGCTGCTGCCAGTGGATGGGCCCCTCCTGGTAGGAGGCCGGGACGATGATGTCCTTGTGGTACGGCTTGCCGGTGCGGCCGTCGATGGTGGAGATCAAGAGCGGGTTGCGCGAGAGGTCGTAGAGGTTCGCGTCGGCCTTGAACGAGGTGATGACGCCCCAATAGAAGGGAAAGAGCGCGAAGGCGAGGAACGGCGCGAGGAACGCCCAGGAGAACAGGTCGTGCCGCAGCCCGCGCAAGAACGTCACATGTTCTCCTTGCGCAGCGACTGCAGCATGCCGAAGACCGTCACCGCCATGATGGGAAAGAGGAAGAGCGAGATGGCGGCGCCCTTGCCCAGGTAGCCCGCGTTCACGCCCACCTGGTACGCATAGGTCGCGAGCATCTGCGTCTGGTCGTAGGGGCCGCCGCGGGTGATGATCCAGATGGTGTTGAAGTCGGTGAAGGAGAACACCACCGAGAAGAGCAGCGAGACCATGAGGATGGGCCGCACCATCGGCGCCATGATGTAGAAGAAGCGCTGCAGGGCATTGGTGCCGTCCAGGCGCGCCCGCTCCAGGATCTCGTCGGGGATGGAGGTGAGGCCGGCGAGGATCACGACCGTGGTGAAGGGAAACCCGCGCCACACGTTCACCACCACCAGCGAGAGCATGGCCAGGGTGGGGTCGCCGCGGAAGTTGAGGATGTTGGCGGGCGAGATGATCCCGCTGTGGACCAGGCCCCAGTTGATCACCGAGTAGGTGCTGTCGAGGATCCACAGCCAGGCCTGCCCGGAGATGGCGATGGGAATCACCCAGGGGATGACCAGCAGCCCGCGCAGGAACTGGCGGCCGCGGAACTTGCGGTGGAGCAACAGCGCGCAGGGGATGCCGAAGAACAGCTTCACCAGCTCGGTGCCGAAGGTGTACTTGAGCGTGTTCTTCACCGCCAGGATGAAGTTGGGATCCTGCTGCACGCCGGTGCCATTGGCCTTGAGCTGCGTCCCGGCCTTGACCAGGATCGATTCCTTCTCCGCCTTCTTGGCGGTGGCGTGGTCGCTGAAGTTGCCGAACGTGAGCGGCGAGTCGGCCGAGTGGGCCACCACCTTGCCGCCCTGGAGCTGCCAGTCCAGGTCGTTGAGGATGGTGGTCGCCACGTAGGTGGCGTCGCCCTCGTTCTCCGACGACACCACCGGGATGGTGCGACCCGCCACCTCGAGAGAGGCCTTGAAGCGGGCGCCGTCCGGCGCGGTGGTCACCTTGCCGTCCTTCTTGCCCGCCAAGAACGCCTTCGCTTCCTCGTTCTTGCCGTCGAAGAGCACGAAGTCGTTGGCGAGCAGGTCGTAGCTCTCCACCTTCGAGTAGTTGGACATCCCGACGTAGTTCCACTTCTGCGCGCCCGCCTGCGCGTCGGTGAGGCTGAGCCAGATGCTCATCGCGAACGGATAGGCGATGAAGGCGGTGAGATAGAGCAGCGCCGGAATCACCAGCGCGTACCCGAAGGGCGCCTCGCGCTCCGAGAAGCGCAGCTTGCGCGCCCTCTTCTGGACCTTTGCGTCGGACGGGATGACTAGAGGGCGCATTCGTCGGCCTGGTCGAAGAGGTGCGCCCGCGACAGGTCGAAGAACAGGTCCGCGTTGTCTCCCGGCTTGAGGCCCGGCATGGCCTCGGCCTCGAGCTGTAACAAACCTGCGGGAGTCCGCGCGGTGAGGATGGTGCGGTGTCCCAGGGGCTCCACCACTTCGATGGTGGAGGGAACGCGCGCCGCGTGCTGGTTGCCGTTCTGCCGGAGCGCGATGTGCTCGGGCCGCATCCCGAACACCACCTTGCGGCCCGCCAAGGCGGAGAGTCCCGCGCGCGGCACCGGCATGCTCACTCCGCCGGGCAGGGTCACGCCCGCGGCGGTGATCTCGCCGTCGAAGAAATTCATCGGCGGCGTGCCGATGAAGCCGGCGACGAATCGGGTGGCCGGCTTGTCGTAGACCTCCATCGCCGTGCCTACCTGGCAGATGCGGCCGCCGTTCATGATCACGATGCGGTCGCCCATGGTCATGGCCTCCACCTGGTCGTGGGTGACGTAGACCATGGTGGACTTCACTTGCTGGTGCAGGCGCTTGAGCTCGGTGCGCATGTGCACGCGCAGCTTTGCGTCGAGGTTCGAGAGCGGCTCGTCGAAGAGCAGCACGCCCGACTGCCGGCACAGCGCCGCCCCCACCGCCACGCGCTGGCGCTGGCCGCCGGAGAGCTGGCGCGGCTTGCGCTCGAGCAGCGGCGTGAGGCCGATGATGGCTGCCACCTCGTCGATGCGGCGGGTGATCTCCTTCTTGGCCACGCCGTGCAGTTCCAGCGCGAAGGAGAGGTTCTTGCGCACCGTCATGTGCGGGTAGAGCGCGTAGCTCTGGAAGACCATGGCGATGTCGCGG
>DASRTX010000171.1:0-10982 GCA_035655715.1 Myxococcales bacterium
CGGGAACCTGGATTCGGAGGGTGGGTTCATGTTCGCCACCCCGGCCGCGGACCTGGTGGGCCTCGCGACGCGGACCGGCGATCGCGGCCACTTCGGGGTGTGGCGCAGCCGCGTGAGGGGCCTGCCGGAGTTCGGCGGCGAGCTGCCCGCGGCGACGCTGGCGGAGGAGATCGACACGGAAGGGCCGGGCCGCATCCGCGCGCTGGTCACGTTCGCCGGGAACCCGGTGCTGTCGACGCCCAACGGCACCCGGCTGGAAGCGGCGTTGTCGAAGCTCGACTTCATGGTCTCGATCGATCTGTACCGCAACGAGACCACCCGGCACGCGGACCTCATCCTCCCCACCAGCTTCGGATTCGAGCGCGACCACTACGATCTCGCCTTCTACGCGCTGGCGGTGCGCAACGCCGCACGCTACGTGAAGCCGCTCACCGCTGCTCCAGCGGGCGTGCGCGGCGACTTCCGTGTGCTGCTCGACCTCGCCGCCGCCGTCCGCCGCCACGGGGGCGGCAGGTCGGGCAGGGCGCTGGGCGGGGCGCTGCGGCTTGCGCGGATGCTGGGGGAACGGCGTCTCCTGGATCTGTTGTTGCGATTCGGGCCGTACAAGCTCTCGCTGCGAAAGCTGGAAGCGAATCCCCACGGCATCGATCTCGGCCCGCTGCAGCAGCGTCTCCCGGAACGGCTGTTCACGCCCGGCAAGCGGCTGCAACTCGCGCCGCAGCTCTTCCTCCGCGATCTGGCGCGGCTGGAGGCGACATTGCCAAGGCCGACCGCCGACCACCAGCTCGCCCTCATCGGCCGCCGCGCCCTGCGCAGCAACAACTCCTGGATGCACAACAGCCTGCGGCTGGTGAAGGGTCCGCCGGGTTGGGAGCTGTTCATGCACCCGGACGACGCGTCGGCGCGCAATCTCCGCACCGGCGAGCGCGCGCGGGTGGACTCGCGCGTGGGCAGCGTGGAAGCCCCCGTCCGCGTCACCGAAGACGTGGCGCGCGGCGTGGTCTGCCTGCCGCACGGCTGGGGGCACGGCCGGCCGGGCGTCGCGCTCTCCGTCGCGCGCGCGCACGCTGGGGCCAGCCTCAACGACCTGACCGACGAGCTGTCCGTGGACGCGCTGTCGGGCAACGCGGCCCTCAACGGCGTCCACGTCACGGTGAGCAAGGCATAGATGGAGGGCCCGGTCGACCGCGACGCGCGGCAGCTGCAGGCCCTGGGTTATGCCCAACAGCTGCTGCGCGACATGGGCGGCTTCTCCAACTTCGCGCTCAGCTTCTCCATCATCTCCATCCTCACCGGCGCCGTCACGCTCTACGGCTACGGCCTGCGCATGGGCGGCCCGCTGGAGATGGCGCTGGGCTGGCCGCTGGTGTCCCTGCTCACGCTGCCGGTCGCGGCCTCGCTGGCGCAGCTCGCCTCCAGCTATCCGACCGCCGGCGCGCTCTATCACTGGTCTTCGATCCTCGGCGGCCGCGGGGCGGGCTTCTTCACCGCCTGGCTCAACACCATCGGGCAGTTCGCCATCACCGCCGGCATCGACTACGGGCTCGCCGAGTTCGTTGCCGCCATGTTGGGCTTGCCGGCCGATCGCGCGCACGTGCTGCCCGTCTATGCAGCCGTACTCGCCAGCCACGCCGTCCTCAACCATCTGGGCGTCCGCATTGTGGGCAGGCTCAACCAGCTCTCCGCCTGGGTGCACGTCCTGGGCGTCGCGGCCATCCTCGTCTCGCTCCTCTGGTTCGCGCCGCTGCGGCCGGCGTCGTTCCTGATCGCGAGGTTCACCGATGCGCCCAGGCCCTATGCCCTGGGATTCCTGCTCGGTCTCCTGCAGGCGGCCTGGACGTTCACCGGCTACGACGCGAGCGCGCACGCCTGCGAAGAGACGCACGATCCCACGCGCAATGCCCCGTGGGGGATCTTCCTCTCCGTCGCGGTGAGCGGCGTCTTCGGCTGGGCGCTGCTCCTGGCGGTGACGCTGGCGATGGGAGATCTGCCCTCGACTGTGGCCACGGAGAATCCCTTCATCCATGTGCTCCGCGGAGCGCTGGGACAGCGGCTGGGTGGCGCCCTGGTGCTGGTGGCGATGGTGGCGATGTGGTTCTGCGGCCTTTCCAGCGTCACCTCCAACTCGCGCATGCTCTTCGCGTTCGCCCGGGACGGCGGCCTGCCGTTCTCGAAGGCGGTGGCACGGGTCTCGCCGACCTTCCGCTCTCCCCATGTCGCCGTCTGGATCTCCGCCGCGGCAGCCTTCCTGCTGGCGCTCTGGGCGCCGGCGTACTCCGCGATGGTGGCCCTCAGCACCATCGCGCTCTACGTCAGCTATGGCATCCCCATCGCCTGCGGTCTTCTGGCGCGCCGGAGCGGCAGGTGGCAGCGGCGTGGGCCCTGGGATCTGGGGCGGGCATCTCGCGCAACGAACCTCGCGGCGCTGGCCTGGATCGGCACCCTCACCGTCCTCTTCGTCCTGCCGCCGAACGAGATCGCCGGCTACACCTTCGCCGCTGCCTTGCTCGTGCTCGGCGCGTACTGGGTCCTCTGGATGCGGAAGCGATTCAACGGCCCACCGCGGATCCAGGCTTGAGCCGAAGGCTCCACCAGCCGAAAAAAAACGAAGGGCCCGACTCCGCCGAGCCGGGCCCCTCGAGTCATCACGCGCTGCCCTGGATCAGCGCGCGATGATCACTGCCGGCGACGTCCAAGACTCGATGTGCGCCGGGTTGTTCTTCTCCGCCAGCGGTTTCTCCACCGCCAGCACCAGCTTGTACGTGCCGTCGGGCGCAGTCAGCACCTTGGTGCCGTTGTTCCCGGGCATGAACGTCCCGTCCCAGGCGACGGTGAAGAACCCGGTGCTGGTGGCATTGCGGCTCATGAAGTCGATGTCCACGGCGCGCCCCAGGGTTCGTCCCGAGGCCACGTCGACCACGCTCAGCGTCAGCCGGCGGGCCTGCAAGTCCATGTGGAACACCGCGGTCGGCTGGTCCGCGCCGGCCAGCGTGAAGGCGTGGGCGGGATCGACGTCGTCCAGGTTGCCGTCGAGCAGCAGCGGCTCGCCCCCGAAGATGGCCTCGTTGAGGATCTGGATCGACTGGTAATCGCCCTTGAACCCGACATAGGGAACGCGCAATGCCTCGCCGATGCTCGGATTCGCCACGATGTACCCGCCGTAGAGGCTCTTGTCGGCCAGGGCCGGGTTGGCCGTGATGGTCACGTCCACGCGCCGCACCTCGCCTCCCCGCAGCGTGATCGAAGGCACGCTGAAGGTCGCGGAGGCGAAGCCGGTGTTGAAGGTGGGCACGAAGATCTGCGGGCCGTTGGAGAGCGCCGGCTCGTGGGCGAAGGTGTACGTCACGGTGTCGCGTCCGTTGTTGCGGACGGTGATGGTCCGCGTGGCCCCCGTGCCTTCGCCGAGGGAGAGCTTGCCCGGCGTCAAGGTAGAGGTCGCCTGCACTGCCGCGGTGATGTCCAGCATGCCCGCTCCCTGGCGCTGCACGTTGTCCAGGAAACCGAGAGCCGGGTTGCCGCCCCAGACCTTGGGCTTGGCGCTGTTCTGGAGGATGTCGCGCACGCTGCGGGCGTGCAGCACGTTGTCCCCGTCGTCGTCGCCGCGGCGCCAGTCGTTCTCGCCGTCGTCGTCGCGATCGCCGTGGTGCCGGCGCAGGTCGCGGCGCGACTCGAGCAGCAGCGCCACCGCGCCCGCCACGTGCGGCGAGGCCATCGAGGTGCCGCTGAGCGAGCCGTGCCCGCCCTGCTCGAGGGGCAGGGTCGACCAGATGAAGCCGCCCGGCGCGCCGATGTCCGGCTTGAGCGTCAGGTCGGCGGCCACGCCGTACGAGCTGAAGGAGGAGATCAGATTGCCGGTGGAGTTGGGCGAAGTGACGACCAGGCTCGACCAGCTCATGGTGGCGGGACCAGCGGCGATGAGGTTGTTGATGGTCGCGCCGTCCGCGGCGGTGATGGCCACCACCGGGATGACGATGGCGGTGGGACCCGCCACGGTGGGGGTCACCCGGCCAGCCTGGTTGTTGTAGAGGATCAGGCCGACGGCGCCGGCGTTCTGCGCGTTGGTGGCCTTGACCGCGAAGCCGCAAGTGCCACGGCGGATCAGCACCACCTTGCCGGCCACGCCGGTGAAGGGATTGCAGCCGTCGTTGACGGTTGCGGGCGTGCCGGTCCTGGCGAGCGTGAACGGACCGCCGCTGCGCGGTGCGATGGGGGCCGCGCTGGCCTGATCGAAGCCCACCGCGGCGTTGCCGGGCGAGACGGTGAAGGCGGGGTTGGTGGTGCGGATGTTGTCGAAGGAGGCCACGCCGATGACGTCCTCACCGACTCCGGGCGCGCCGCCCGAGTAGAGGCCGTTGGCGCCGCTGTTGCCGATGGAGGCCACCACCACGATGCCCTTCTTCACCAGGCGGCTGGCGGCCGCCGCGGTGGGAGCACCCGGCCAGGTATCGAAGGCGTCGCCGATGCTCATGTTGAGCACGTCCATGCGGTCCTTGAGGATGCGCTCCATGGCCGCAAGCATGATGTCGTCGGTGGTGGAGCCTTCGCAGCCGAACACGCGGTAGGCACCAAAAGAAACGCCGGGCGCCACGCCAGTGACCTCGCCCTTGGCGCCGATGATGCCGGAGACGTGCGTGCCGTGCCCGGCGCAGTCGTCCGGATCGGCATCCGGGTGGGGGATGGGATCGAACGAGGGGCTGGTGGAGTCGGCGTTGTAGGCGTCGCCGACGAAGTCCCAGCCCGTGAAGACGCGCTTGCCCGGACCGAAGCCCGGCCCGAGGTCGGGGTTGTCGTAGTCGATGCCGGTATCCATCACGGCGACGCGAACGCCGCGGCCGGTGAGGCCCAGCTCGTTCTGCGCGATGTCCGCCCGGGTCATCTGGATGGCGGTGGCCAGGTCCGGCGAGACCGTGTTGGTGCGGGGCATCGCGTGCACCTGCACCGGGTAGACCGCCTTGACCGAGGAGAATCCGCGGATGCGGGCGATGTCGCCCGCGTTCGCCTGCACCGAGATGCCGTTCCACAAGGACTTGAAGCGCATGCGCTCGTTCACGCGAACGCCCTTCGAAGCGGCCTCGCTGCGGAACGTGTCGTGATCGCGATCGACGGAGGCGTCGGTGTTGCCGTCCGCCAGCGGCGCGCCGGGATATTCGACGAACCAGAACCTGGGCGTCTCGTTGCTGAGCACGCCGGTCTCGGCCGAGGGCACGGCGTCGAGCGGGTGCAGTTCTTCCACCGCGCCCGCGCCCACCGCCTTGAAGACAAAGGCGACGGTCGCGAGGACGGCGAGCGGCAGGACGCCGCGAAGGGTGATTCTCCTCATTTTGATCTCCGGGTCGGTGTCGGCGCGCTCCCTCTGGGAGCGGCTTTCTGAGGGGGCCTACCCTAGACCATCGGGTAGGCATCCGACAACAGTCGCACTCCATCCTCGTACAAGCGCCTGCTTTCCCGGACCTTCGTCTCATTGGTGCATCGCGTTATCGCGGGCACGCAGGTCACAGGCCTGGCTGGCGATTCCTGTGGAGCAGCGGGTCGATGGCGAGGTTGCCGGGCCCGGTGAAGATCAGCGTCAGGGCGGCGGCGGCGAGCATCAGCTCGAACTCCCAGCCCGGCATCTTTCCCGAGGTGAAGGGGGCGTGCGCGAGGCCGATCTTCACCGAGACGATGGCGACCAGCATGTCCAGCAGCAGTCCCAGTGAGACCAGCCGGGTGAGCAGCCCGACGACGAGCAGCGCTCCGCCGGCGGCCTCGAGCAGCGCCACCAGCCACGCGGCCACCGTGGGCGCCGGGACGTGGAGCTGACTCAAGAAACCGGCGAACGCAGCCGGATTCCGCAGCTTCTGCAGCCCGTGCGGAACGAAGACGGCGCCCAGCGCCACGCGCAACACCACGTGACCGAATCCGGTGGACCAGGACAGCCGGCCGTTTGCCATTTGCGCCTCCGCGACGCGCGCAGCTTGGCATGTTCGAGAACGTCCGTCTCGAGACGCGCGCACCTCCGTCGGTGGGAGAGCATGAAATCCCACCCCAGCGGCTTGCCACCGCACAGCGCCGCGGTGGCAGGCTGTCCGATCTGCGATCAACTTCGCGATGAGGAGGCTCGGCGATGCCCTCGACGCAATTCTCGGACGATCTCAAGTACATGCTGCGTGGAATGGTTGCCGGAACGCGGCGCGCCTGCGCGTCCATGCTGATCTGGTACCGCGCCCTCCCTCCCGGCACGCGGACGCGGTTCGTCCTGGTCGGCGGCACGGCACTGGTCTTCGTGATCGCCCTCGGCCTGCGCGCCGGAAAGACGCCCGCAACATCTTTGCGTCCTCCCGCGATGCGCACGGCCACCATGCACTTCAGCCGTCCGCACGGCGAGACGCGCGAGATGACGGCGGTGGGCCAGCGCAGCCTCGCGGTGGGCAAGGCGCAGCAGTCGCAAGGCTCCTACAAGGATGCGGCGGCGAGCTATGCCGCAGCGGCGAAGCACGGTGACGCGCGCGGCCTGGCAAAGCTCATCGCCATGACGCGCAGCCAGAAGTGCAGCGAACGGGCAGGGGCGGCCGACGCGCTGGCCGGCATCAAGGACAAGCGGGCCGTCGCTGCGCTGCAGAAGCTGGAGCGCGCGCAGTTCAAGGACGAGCCGCGCAACCCGGGCATCTTCGCCTGCGACAGCCATCGCGCCGCCCAGAAGGCGCTGGAGCAGCACGGCCACGGCTGAGTTTCGGGGACACCATACGTAACCTTCCGTATGGTGTCCCCATATCTCCGAATCTCTAGCGGCCGTGCACCGCGAAGAGCTGGGCCTGGTCGTCCTCGGCGCGGTTGGCGTTGTCGATGGACACGACCATCACGCCCAGCGACGGGGTCACTGCCCACTCCGCCGGATCGATGCTCAGCGACACCGTGGCGCGGGCATCAGGCGCAAGCGACGCGAAGCCCCCCGTGCTGATGGCGCTGTGGAAGGCGTTGAAGGACGCCGGCCCCGCGATGGCGTCCCGCACACCGTTCACCAGATCCAGGCTCTGCGCGCTGAAGGTGAAGCGCGGATTCGCCGAGGTGATTCCGGCGTCGGCGGCGACGATGGGGATGAGCAGGGTGGAGCCGTCGGTGGGAGCGACGGCGAGGAACTCGAGGAAGCCATCACCGGTCTTGAGGTTGAAGACCGCGCTCACCACTTGTCCGTTGAACGAGCCGGTGGTCAACAGGCCCAGGTCCGCGGACTCGATGTCGAAGTCCGGCGTCCCGTCGCCGTCCACGTCGACCAGGATGTCGAAGACGGTGGTGGACGGGTTCGACCATCGGTCGAAGGTGTTCACCGCGAAGACCAGCAGCTGACCGACAGACGGATCGGCGAAGGACTGCACACCGACGGCGCGCAGGCCGACGTCACCGGCGCGCTGGTTTGCGCCCTTCAGGCTCCACGCGTAGAAGTCCGCGCTCCCGGCCACGGCGCGCGAATCGTTGCGCAGCCGCGCTTCTGCCGACGGCCGCCGCGGGCCGAAGTCGCCGTCGATCTTCGCGTCCACCTGGGAGCGGGCGCGGGGGACCAGGTAGTACGGCACCGTCAGGGCGGCACCGCCGTTGCTGTCGGCAGTGGCCGGACTCAGCGTGACGAGCCCCGACAACTCGCGGAAGGCGCTGGAGTCCCCCACCGTGGCCGCGGGCACGCTCAGCCGCAGGCGGAGCTTGGCGCTCTTGCCCGCCTTGATGGTGAGGCTGCTGGACTCGACCGTGGCAACGTGGGCAGCGCCGGCCATCGGCACCACACCCACGTTGAAGGTGGCGCTCGATGCGCCGAAGTTGCGCACGGTGATCTCGCGGTCCACGTTGAGATCCCGGCTGAATTCCTCCACGCCGAAGCTGACGTTGGCCTCGTCGATTCCGGAACTGGCGATCACCGAGGTCCGCGTGGCCGGGAAGGGCTGCACGAGTCCGGAGCCGCCCAGGCGCACGCGGAAGCCCGCGAGCTGCGACGGATCGGCCGTGTTCACCACCGCCTTGCGCACATCGTCCGGGTCCCAGAACGGGTGCGCTTGCAGGGCCAGCGCCACGACGCCCGCGACGTGGGGCGTGGCCATCGACGTCCCCGATTCGAAGAGACCTCCGTTGCCGGTGCCGATGTCGGTCGAGAAGACGCTCACGCCCGGCGCGCTGACGTCGGGCTTGAGCCGCGCGTCGGGAATGCGCGGCCCGCTGGAGCTGAAGGTGGCGAAGCTGCGGAAGCCCGGGTTGGTGAGGGTGGTGTTGGTCAGGCGGATGGTGCCACCGTTCGCCGCGACCAGGTTGGCGCCCTGGTTGAGGAGCGAGCCGAAGAAGGGAATGGTCACGTTGAACGGCTTGCCGTCGTCCGGGTTGCTGGTGATGGGGCCTTCGAACGGCGGAAAGACGTTGGCGGTATTCACCATCAGGACCGCAGCGGCCCCGGCCTGCTGCCCGAAGATGGCGCGGGCCACGCGCGCGCAAACGCCTCGCTTCGTCACCACCAGCTTGCCGGCCACGCCCGCCGCCGTGTACTCGGCCGGATTGCAGCCCAACGAGATGTGCGCCGCGTCGTGCGGCGTCCCGGTGAAGAGCACCACCACCGGCAGCGTGGTTCCGTCGGCAAAGGGCGCGCCGTTGGAGTCCTGCAGCACCAGGCTGGTGCCGGTGGAGAGCGTGGCGTTGGCCCCGGGGAACGACGCGTGCGAGTCCATCGCCGCCACGCTGATGGTCTTGTCGCCGGCTCCCGGCGAGCTGACGATGAAGGGGATGCCGGTCCCGGCGTTGCCGCCGGCCGCCACCACCACCACGCCGGCGTTCTGCGCGTTCTCGGAAGCCTCGGCGTCCGCCGAGTCCTCGGGGCCGAAGTCCGAGCCCAGCGACATGCTGACCACCTGCATGTCGTGCTCGACCGCCCAGTCGAGGGCCTCCACCACCACGTTGGTGGAGCCCACGCAGCCGAAGACGCGGACGTGGTACAGGTCGGCCAAGGGTGCGACTCCGGGGCCGATGATGAACCGCTGGTTCCGTGTGTTGGCGTCGTAGGGACCGTGGAAGGTGGTGCCGTTTGCGGCGACGCCGAGGCCCGCCGCGGTGCCGGAGGTGTGGCTGCCATGGCCGTTGCAGTCGAGCGGGTTGGCGTCGGGCACCGGGACGCTGTTCGGATCGTTCGCGTTGTAGTCGTCGCCCACCAGGTCGGTGCCGCCCTTGACCTTGGGCGCCGCAGGCCCGAAGAAGGCCGGGTTGGCCGGTTCGGTGCTGTGCGCGAAGGCCGTGTTGAAGGCGTCGATGGTGCCAGGGCCGCCGAAGTTCGCGTGCGTGTAGTCGACGCCGGTGTCGATCACGGCGATGCGGATGCCTTCGCCGCGGAACCCGGGATGTCCACCCCAGACCGCGCCTGCACCGATGAAGGGAACGCTCTCGGAGTTCACGATGTGGTACGTGAGCACCGGCTTCACCGCCACGACGCCGGGGATGGTCGCGATCGCGGACAGCTTGTCCGCCGGAACCCGCACCTTGATGCCGTCGATGGCGTGCTGGAACTGCGCCATCACGCGCCCACCCCGTGCCTCGATCAGCGGCACGAGCGCGTTCTGACCTCCACGCAGCTCGCTCGCGATGCGCTCCCGCTCGGACCGTTCCAGCTTCCGATCCGGGGCGCGGCTGCGGACCACCGCCACCGGATCCGGCGCGAGCTTGAGCACCACCGTCAGCTCGCCGCCCAGCGGCGTCGTGCCCGGAGGGAGTGCAGCCGGCCCGGCGGGCCGGACCACCACTCTCGAATTCTGGGCAAGGGTGGACAGCGGTAGAAGCGCGGCGAGCGCCACCAATCGACGAAGCGTCGGCATTGTGAAACCCCCGAGAGGCGTACGGACGTACGCCGACCATCCTGGCGGTCGGGCTCTTAGTCACCCGGCCGCCAGAAGGTCAAGCCGCATCGGGTCAATGCGCGTGCTGCGAAAGCGCCGCGGTCTTGGTCGACCCCGCGGTCTTGCTCGACTCTGCGGTCTTGCTCGACTCCGCGGTCTTTGCGGCGCCATTGACCGCGCCGCTCTGCTTCTGGATGTACGCGATCAGGGTCCTGACGTCGTCGGGATAGAGCTCGAGGTTCGGCATGCGCACCTCCTTGTATTTCTTGAACAGCTCCTTGGCGACGGGGTCGCCCTCCGCCAGCATCGTCTCCGGCTGGGCCACGTAGCGCGCGACCCAATCGTGACCGCGGCGGCCCACCACGTTGACCAGGTCGGGCCCCACGCCGTCGCCCTTGCCCACGGTGTGGCACGCCGCGCAGCGAGTCTTGAACAGGTAGGTCCCGCGATCGACTGTGGGCACGGGCCCCATCGAGGCATAGCTCTGCGTCTTCTGCTCGACCTTCCAGTGGAAGTAGTTGCTCATGGTGATGGCGAGGAAGCGAGGGTTGTCGGTGGCCGAGTTCCGCATCCACCGCCCGGTGGCCTCGTTGCCGATCATCAGGCTGGGCTGGTGCCCGTCGCGGTTGACGGCGTCGGTCATCGAAGTGAGACCCAGCTTCTGGGCGATGAGGTTGATGTCCTCCTGCTTGCCGGTGAGGAACTGCCAGCCCGGAGCCACGTGGTACCGCTCGGCATAAGCCTTCAAGACCGCCGGCGTGTCGCGCTTCGGGTCGATGCTGATCGAGTAGAAGAAGATGTCCTTGCCGACGTGGTCGCCGAGCAGCTTCTGAACCTGGCGCAGCTTGGCGGTCTCCAGGGGGCAGCTGGCGCTGCAGTGCGTATAGATGATGTTGACGGCCACGTTCTTCCCCTTCATCAGGTCGTCGTAGAAATGGACCACCTTGCCGTCCTGGTTGGTGAGGGGAACGTTGGGAAAGTAGTCGGGGCCCGAGCCCATTCCACCGGCGGCGGCTGCTGGAAAAGCGCCCAGCGCGGCGGAGAGGAGCGCGGCCAGAACGAACCTGATTCCAAGATGTGCTCGCATTGCGTGTGGCTCCTGGTTGCAGACCGAAAAAAAAGGAGGCGGGCCGGCGACTGCGCCGG
>DASRTX010000172.1:0-8087 GCA_035655715.1 Myxococcales bacterium
CGCCAAGTACCAGCCGGTGCCGCGCGCGACGCAGGAGCAGATGATCAAGGAGTTCCGAGAGAAGCAGGCGGCGGCGAAGAAGTAGGCCGCGCGCGGCTCGAGTCGGATTTCGCGGGCGCCCTTCCCCTCGGGAACGGCGCCCGCGGCGTTTTGGCCTCGCGCGATTGACGTGGTCCTGCGCCCCGACGGCCGTGATGGAGCGCCTTTGACGTCGTGCGCCTCGAGGCTGCGGCGACTGCGCGGCGCCGCTCGTCGAGCGCGCGCCAGGAGAGGTCCGACCATTTGCCGCCGGAAGCCGCGCGAAAGCGCACGGCCGGCCGGTCGGGCTCAGCCGCCGCGTGCGCGGCGATCATCTCCGGAAGGGTCCGCCAGGGCGAAGGACGCAGGGCGGGCCCTGCAACCTCTTCCCCCGGCTGCGGCATTACTTCTTGCTCGCCGCCGCCAGCTTCTCGCGGAACTCCTTGATCATCTGCTCCTGCGTCGCGCGCGGCACCGGCTGGTACTTGGCGAACTCCATGGAGAACTCGCCCTTGCCCTGGGTCGCCGAGCGCAGATCCGTGGAGTAGCCGAACATCTCGCTGAGCGGCACGTGCGCGTTCGCGATCAAGTAGCCTTCCACCGTCTCGGTACTCTGGATGACGCCGCGCCGCTGGTTGAGCTGGCCCACCACCGAGCCCTGGAACTCCTCCGGCGCCTGCACCTCGACGTTCATGATCGGCTCGAGGATGACCGGCTTGGCGCGCTCGTACGCCTCGCGGAAGCCCATCAGCGCGGCCGTCTTGAAGGCCTGCTCGCTGGAGTCCACCGCGTGGGAGAGGCCGTCGTTGATCACGCAGCGCACCTTCACCACCGGGAAGCCGATCAGCGAGCCCTTCTTGACGGCCTCCTTGAAGCCCTTGTCGCAAGCGGGGATGAACTCGCGCGGAATCGCGCCGCCCACCACGTCGTCGACGAACTCGTAGGCCTCGACGGCGTCGTCGGGCAGCGGCTCGATGTAGCCGGCCACGCGGGCGAACTGGCCCGAGCCGCCGGTCTGCTTCTTGTGCGTGTAGGCGAACTCGCCCCGCTGCTGGATGGCCTCGCGGTACGCGACTTGCGGCTGGCCGACCACCACTTCGCAGGCGTACTCGCGCTTGATGCGCTCCATGTAGATCTCGAGGTGCAGCTCGCCCATGCCGGAAGCGATGGTCTGCGCCGACTCCTCGTCGCGATGCACGCGGAAGGTCGGGTCCTCGCGGGTGAAGCGGTTCAGCGCCTTGGAGAAGTTGGCGGCAGCGGCCTTCTCCTTGGGCGCGATGGCGAGCGAGATCACCGCGTCGGGCACGTGCATGGAGGTCATGGTGACCTTCACGTCGCCGTCGGTGAAGGTGTCGCCGGAGGCGCAGTCCACGCCGAAGAGCGCCACGATGTCGCCGGCGCCGGCCTTGTCGATGTCGTGCATCTCGTCCGCGTGCATGCGGACCAGGCGCGGCACCTTGACCTTCTTCTGGTTGGACATGTTGACGATGAAGTCGCCCTTCGCCACCTTGCCCTGGTAGATGCGCATGTACGTGAGCTGCCCGTACCGGCCGTCTTCCAGCTTGAAGGCGAGGCCGACGAACGGCTTGCTCTCGTCGGAAGCGAGGACCACCTTCTCCTCGCCCTTGCTCTGGTCGTGCGCCTCGTTGGTGACTTCCTTCGGGTTGGGCAGGTAGTAGACCACGCCGTCGAGCAGGTGCTGCACCGCCTTGTTCTTGTAGGCCGAGCCGCAGAACACCGGCGTCAGCTTGAGGGAGATGCAGCCGGCGCGGACGGCGCGGCGGATGTCCTCCACCGAGGGCTCCTTCTCCTCGATGAACATCTCGGTCAGCTTCTCGTCGAAGTCGGCCACCGCCGCGATCAGGTCGTGGCGCATGGTCCTCGCCTGCTCGAGCAGGTCGGCGGGGATTTCCTCGGTGCGGATGTTCTCGCCGTTCTCGCCGTCGTAGTAGTGGGCCTTCATGGTGACGAGGTCCACCACGCCCTGGAACTTGTCCTCGGCGCCGATGGGCAGCTCCATCATGATGGCGTTGTGGTTCAGCTTCTCGCGCAGTTGCTGGGTGACGCGGAAGGCGTTGGCGCCGGCGCGGTCCATCTTGTTGATGAACGCCAGGCGGGGAACCTTGTAGCGGCGCATCTGGCGGTCGACGGTGATGGACTGCGACTGCACGCCGGAGACCGAGCAGAGCACAAGGATGGCGCCGTCGAGCACGCGGAGCGCGCGCTCCACCTCGATGGTGAAATCGACGTGTCCCGGCGTGTCGATGATGTTGATGTTGTGCGTCGGGCGCGCGGCGTCGGTGACGTCCCACTCGCAGTAGGTCGCCGCGGACTGGATGGTGATGCCCTTCTCGCGCTCCAGATCCATCGAGTCCATCTTGGCGCCGACCGCGTCCTTGCCCTTCACCTCGTGGATCTGGTGAATGCGCCCCGTGTAGTACAGGATGCGCTCGGAGAGCGTCGTCTTGCCCGAGTCGATGTGGGCCGAGATGCCGATGTTGCGGATGACGTCGATGTTCGCGTTCGCCACGTCTGCCTTCCTGAAGATCCCGTAAAAAGGGGCGCTGCAACTACCAAGAATCGGGGTGAAAAATCAAGCTTCCAGCCGGGCTTCTGCCCGCCGGAAGCACTGGCCATGGAGCTTCGGAGCAAGAATCAGATGCCCGATCAGGGCTTTCGATGCGGAAACACGGGCCGGCAGGGGGACAATCCCGGAGGGGACATCCTGTGGGTTCGGGTAGCCGAGGAGAGGCCTGTCGCGCGCCAGGCGGGGAAGCGAGCGTTTCGGGCGACCGCGATGCATGTTGACGAGAGATGACCCAGGTCGAGCTGCTGCAGAGCAAGGGCTACCGGCGCATCGGGTCGATCAAGAGCGGCTTCAGGTTCAGAGGGGCACCTGCCAGGGAGCTGGCGAGGTTGCGGGCGCTCAGGCTGCCGCCTGCCTGGAAGGACGTCGCCGTCAGCCGCGATCCCAAGGCGAAGCTCCAGGCGGTGGGCCGGGACAAGAAGGGGCGCTGGCAATACCGCTACAGCGAGGGCGCCGTCCGGATCCGCGAGCAGAAGAAGTACCAGCGCCTGCTGGCTTTTGGCCGCGCGCTTCCGCGCCTGCGCACCGCAATCGATCGCGGGATGCGGCTGCCGGGGCTGCCGCGCGAGAAGGTGATGGCCTGCATCCTTCGCATCCTCTCCACCTGCTTCATGCGGCCGGGGAGCCAGATCTACGCCAAGGAGAACGGCAGCTTCGGAATCGCCACCCTGCAGAACCGGCACGTGACCGTGTCGGGCGACAGCGTCCGCTTCCGCTACCGGGGCAAGTCCGGCAAGGAGCAGTTCCGGGAGCTGCGCGATCGGCGCGTCGCGCGCATCGTCCGCGAATTGAAGAAGCTGCCCGGGCGCGATCTCTTCCAGTACGTGGCGGAGGACGGGACCGTCGTCGACATCCGCCGCCGCCACATCAACGACGCCATCAAGGAGATCATGGGCGAGCGGTTCAGCGCCAAGGACTTCCGCACCTGGGCAGGGACGCTGATCGCCGCCTGCGCGCTGGCGAGGATGAACGCCGAGCTGATCGAGGGACGGACCGATCGCCGGAAGATGATGGTGGCGGCCATCAAGGAGACGGCGGCCCAGCTGGGCAATACGCCGGCGGTGTGCAAGGCCAGCTACGTCTGGCCCTCGGTCCTGAGCAGCTTCGAGAAGGGTTCGGTGATCGGCTCGTACTACCGGAACGTGGACGAGCTGGTGCGCTCGCGCGGCCACGAGGCGGAGCGGGCGCTGATCCAGCTGCTGGACACGGGCCGGTCGGCGGCCCCTGCGGCGAAGGCGCGGCGTCGGGAGACGAAGCTCAGCCGCCGGATGCGCAGCCCTCGCGCCCGCAGGCTGGCCCGGGCCTTCACCATCCATTAGATTCGCCGGTGGAAGACGTTGCCCCGATTGCGGTATAGCAGGGTGCGTGGGGGCCAAAGCGGAAGCCGATGCGGCGGAGGCGATCGATGCGATCCGCCGCCTGGTTCGCGCGCTGCGCGAGTCGTCGCGCGAGGCAGAGAAGCGCGCGGGCATCTCCAGCGCGCAGCTCTTCGTCCTCCAGCAGCTCCGTAGCGGCGAGACCCTCTCCGTCTCCGAGCTCGCACGGCGGACTCTGACGCATCCCAGCTCGGTCTCGGTGGTGGCGCAGCGGCTGTTCGATGCCGGCCTGGTGGCCCGCGAGCGCTCCGCGGCGGACGGGCGCCGTGTGGACCTGCGGCTCACCACCCAGGGCCGGAGTATGGTCGACCGCGCCCCACGGCTCTTCCAGGAGCGGCTGATCGCCGGCATCGCCGATCTCCCCGTGGTCCGCCGCCGCGGATTGGCCGGAGGGCTGCGGGCGCTGGTCAAGTCGCTGGAGCTCGACAAGGGCGCGCCGGAGATGTTCTTCGAGGAGAACCAGCGCCGGTCGCGGAAGTAGCGTTCAACCGGGGAGCGCGTCCTACAGCGTCGAGGCGTCGATGCTGAAGCGGTAGCGCACGTCGCCCTCGAGCATGCGATCCCAGGCGCGGTCGATGTCGCGGGCGGCGATGGTCTCCACGTCGGCGGTGATGTTCTTGTCGGCGCAGAAATCCAGCACCTCCTGCGTCTCGGGGAGGCCGCCCACCAGCGATCCGGCGATGGAGCGGCGCTTCATGATCAGCGAGAAGGGATGGACCGGCATGGCCTCGGGAGAGGCGCCCAGCATGATCAGCGTTCCGTCGAGCCGGAGCGTGCCCAACAGGCCGCCCAGGTCGTGCGGCGCCGAGACGGTGTCGAGGACGAAGTCGAAGCGCGGCCCCAGCCTGGCGGCCTCGGCGGTGGCCACGAAGTCGTGGGCGCCCAGCCGCTGCGCGTCCTTCTTCTTCGCGGGCGACGAGCTGAGCAGCGTCACCTCCGCTCCCAGCGCGGCGGCAAGCTTGACCGCCATGTGACCCAGCCCGCCCAGCCCCAGCACGGCCACCCGATGGCCCTTGCCCACCTTCCAATGTCGCAGCGGCGACCAGGTGGTGATGCCCGCGCAGAGCAGCGGCGCCACCGCGTCCAGGCGCTCCTTGGCCGCCACCCGGACCACAAATCTTTCATCCACGACGATGCGTTGGGAATAGCCGCCATACGTCTTCTCGCCGGAAGCGTCCACCGCGTTGTAGGTTCCCACCGCGCCCTTCTCGCAGTACTGCTCGAGGCCGCGCTTGCACGCAGCGCAGGTGCCGCAGGAGCCGACGAAGCATCCCACGCCCACCGTGTCCCCGACCTTGAACCCGGTCACCGAGGCGCCCGCCTTCGCGACTCGCCCGACGATCTCGTGGCCGGGCACGATGGGGTAGCGCGTGCCGGCCCACTCGTTGCGGACTTGATGAAGGTCCGAGTGGCAGATGCCGCAGAAGAGGATGTCGACGAGCACG
The DNA here is from genome assembly GCA_035655715.1 of Myxococcales bacterium. GTDB lineage: Bacteria > Myxococcota > Myxococcia > Myxococcales > 40CM-4-68-19 > 40CM-4-68-19. The sequence goes on from DASRTX010000172.1 coordinate 5,427, forward strand.
TCGCGCGCCCCCGGGTCGCGGCGCTGGAACTGGAAGGGCTTCATCGGCGAGCGGGCGTCGAACGCCGCCCATCCCTTGGTCTCGATCATGTCTGGCTCCCGCAGTGAACCAGGGTCAGATGCGCCCTGCGCCGCGGCGGTGCTGGAGGGACGCGGTCAGAAATGCGAAGGGCCGCCCCTCGAGGAGGCGGCCCTTCGCGGAACGTCGGAAAAGGGGGCTACTGCTTCCTTACGTTCTGCGCCTGGAGCCCTTTGGGACCCTTGACGATCTCGAACTCCACGCGATCGCCCTCGACGAGTGAGCGGAAGCCGTCCATCTGGATGGCGGTGTGGTGGACGAACACGTCCTCCCCGCCCTCCTGCGAGATGAAGCCGAACCCCTTGCTGTCGTTGAACCACTTGACCGTGCCCTGCGCCATGGAAGCCTTCTCTTTGTGACGGACGGGACCCCGCCCTTTTTTTCGTGGCGGGCGTTGGTGCCCGCCGGAATGGATCGGTAGCAAGACTTTCGTCCTGCCGTCAATTCAGCGGGCGCGCGCGCGGAAGCAGGTGTACGTGAACGAGCCGCCCGGATCCCGCTCGACGCCCAGCACCTGCGCGCACGCCTCGTCCGCCCGCGCCCGCAGCGAGGCGGGCAGCGACTCGCGGGCGCTGTCCAGGATCTCGGCGAATTCCTCCAGCATTCCGCGAAAGTAGCCGGGCGGGGAGCCGTTGTGCAGGTGGAACGTGGTGGCAAAAACCTGAACGTCCGTGAAGCCCGCGGAGCGACACAGCCCGTAGAGCTTGCGCCCGATGATGGGATCGCCGCCGCCCTCCTCCTGCGCTTTCCAGAGGGCCCGGAAGCAATCCTCCGCCAGCGGGATGCGCGGCCAGAAGGCGAGCGAGTCGTTGTCCACCTCGGACATCCAGGCGACGCCGCTGGGCGAGAGCAGGCGGCGCACTTCGCGGAGGATGGGCACGTCGCGGGTGCGCGGCACGTGCTCGAGCAACCACGACCAGTGCACCACGTCGAACGAGCCGGTGCGGAACGGCAGCATCGAAGCCTCGCTCTGCACCACCGCCAACGAGGGTGTCCGCTGCCGCGCCGCCTTCAGCTGCGGCAGCGAGAGATCGGCGCCGAAGAGGAGCGCATCGGGCAGGCGCGCCATCAGCCGGCGCATCATCGCGCCGGTGCCGCAGGCGAGGTCGAGCACGCGCGCGCCGGGCCCCGCCTCGACGCCGTCGAGGATCCAGCGGGTGAGGAAGCGCGCCTGTTTCTCCAGGCGCCCGATCTCCTTGGGGTCCGTCTCGCCGTGGATGTAGCTGGCCACGGAACGCTTCTATGCGAGGGCGGCCTTCTGCACCAGCCATCCGCGGAAGATGCGCTGCGGGAACGGCTGGGCGCGCGCGATCAGCCGCATCGGCGGAGTGCGCAGGATCCACGCCCAGGCTTGCAGCGCGGCCAGCGCGGGGAGCGCGCCGAGGGGCGCCGGCCCCAGATCGCGCAGCAGCGCGTACGCGGCGGCGGTGGAGAAACCGTACGCGACGTGCGCCTGAGAGGCGTAGAGGTGCTCCTTCACGCTGGAATGCTGCGGCCAGGCGCCGAGCCGCAAGGCGGGAAGCAGCAGCCAATCACCGACCAGCCACACGCTGCCGCCGAAGAGCAGCGGCGAGGTGCGAAAGCTCTCCCGGCAGAGGCCGTAGATGCCGCCCCACGCAGAGCCGAACAGGTAGTGGATGATCAAAGCGGCGCGCGACTTCTGCTCGGGACCGAGCGGGCCCCGCTGCATGAGTCCTTCCACCGTCCGCCGCGCCGCCGTCTCCAGCACCGATTCGGCCTGCCCCTCCGGCGCCCGCCGCGCCGGCCCCGGCGGAAGCCGCGCAGGCGCGGGCGCCCAGCGCGCGGTGGCCTTGTAGAAGAGGGTCTCAACGCCGGTGCCGATGGCTCCGGCGATCAGGCCGCGCGCCAGCGCGCCGAGGGGAGAAGGGGCCTTCCGCCTGACCGCCGCCCGCACGAGCCGCATACGATTCATGCCGGCCAAGATGGCCACGCCCCACCTCGACCGCAGAGATGCCGGTCAGGCGAGATGCAGGCCCAGGGGGAGCGCTTCGCCGAAGACGCGCTGCTCGTCCTTCTCGCCCAGCGCCTGCACTTCGCGGATGGCCACGGACCATTCGGGTGGCGCGCTCGATTTTTCCAGACGATCGGCGGCGCGCAGGCGGACCGATTCGTCGAGGTCGCGCGCCCGGTCGCCCGAGACCCGCCCGATCTGCACGAGGGCGAAGACGGCGTCGGCCGACTCGCGGCCGGTGGCCGGTGGCCGGTCGAGCAGGGCGCGGACCCATCGGGACGCCTTCTCCGGCGGGACCACGGTGTTGGCCGGCCCGTAGAGCGGGACCCGGGCGCCGAGGCGGCCCAGCGACCAGAGCGCGTAGCCCGGGGGGCTGGGCCGGGCCAGGTCCTTCACCAGCGCGTCGCCGAGCGGCTCCTTGTGGTTCGCCGCCAGCCGTTCGAGCGAGGCGGCGCAGCGCCAGATCTCGGCCAGCTCGTGGGCCTCGGGCTGCGGGCGGGGCAGCTTCTTGGCGGCCGCCGCCCCCCTGGCCGGGAGCAGGAGCGGGGCGAGCCGGCGGTGGATCTCCTCATGGTGGGCCCGGTTCAGGCCGGCGGCGACCCGACGCCAGA
>DASRTX010000173.1:0-5373 GCA_035655715.1 Myxococcales bacterium
CACGGCGGGGCGGGCGCGCGCCGCGCTGCCGGCGTCGGACCTGCCCGACAAGGTGCACACCTGGCCGTATCTGGTGCGGGCCGAGTTCATCTCCGGCTGCATTCTGCTGCTGGTCTTGATGGTGTGGAGCATCACGGTGGACGCGCCGATGGAGGAGCCGGCCAATCCCACCAAGACGCCCAACCCTTCCAAGGCGCCCTGGTACTTCCTCGGCCTCCAGGAAATGCTCGTCTACTTCGACCCCTGGATCGCGGGTGTGCTCCTGCCCTCGCTGATCATCGTCGGGTTGATGATCATCCCCTACGTGGACATCAACCCCAGGGGCAACGGGTACTACACCTGGACGGAGCGCAAGTTCGCCATCTCCACCTTCCTGGTCGGCTTCCTGGGGATGTGGGTGGGCATGATCACCATCGGCGTCTTCTTCCGTGGCCCGGGCTGGAACCTCTTCATGCCCTGGGACTACTGGGACCCGCACAAGGTGGTCCCGCTGACCAACATCGACCTGCCCTACCTGCTGGGCATCCGCAGCGAGATGGGCGCGATGCTGCTCGGGGCCATCCTCGTCCTCGGGTGGCTGGTGGGCGTCCCCGGCGCGGTCTGGCAGTGGAAGAAGGACACGCCCTTCATGCGGCAGCTGGGCATGGTCCGCTACGGCGTGGTGGCGACCCTCTTCATGGTGATGGCCGGGGTGCTGGTGAAGATGGCGCTGCGCCTCTCCCTCAACATCAAGTACATCCTCGTCATCCCGAACATCCTGAACATTTGAGTCGAAGGCTCCTCAAGCCCTTCGACTCCCCCATATGGCCAAAAGACCTCTCGAGCTGCAGAGCCTCAAGTGGCCGTTCGTCGGCCTCGCCGTGCTCCTCGCGCTCAGCACCGCGTGGGCGGTCTACGACGAGGTGGTGCCGCGGCGGCCGTGGAAGAACTACCAGCGCGAGTTCTTCAAGCTGGAGGAGAGCCACGTCCGCGCCGACCGCACCCGCGCCGAGAGGCGGCTGGAGGCGCCGGAGACGAAGCAGAAGCTGGACGCGCTGCGGGCGGAGTCGAAGGCGGCCAGCGATGCGATCAGCGGCAGCCCGCAACAGCGCCAGGAGTACGACGCGGCGGTCAAGGCCGAGGAGGACGCCCGCATCAAGGAGGCGGAGGCGAAGCTGTACCTGGGCTTCGACAAGTCGGATCAGGACGCCGTCTACTACAAGCTGCGCGAGGCGCGGCACGAGAACCAGGAGAAGGAAGAGCAGGAGCTGCAGAAGAAGTTCGACGACTGGCAGAAGAAGATCGACGAGAAGACCCGCCTCTACAACCAGGCCATCGCCAGGCACCAGGAGGCCACGCAGAAGCGGCTCGCCTTCATCAAGCGGCGCGACGACGCGCAGGCGAAGATCGATCTCATCGAGAAGCCCATCAAGGACCTCGACAAGCGCCTGGAGGCCTTCTCGGGCCTGGGCAAGTTCCCCCAGATGGAGCAGTACTGGATCACCGGGCTGAAGAACTCGTGGGGCGCGGCCACGGTGGACCGCTGCCAGAACTGCCACGCCGGCATCAACCAGGGGGGCTACTCCGTTCCCTGGGAGGTGCTGGAGGCGAAGAAGGCCAACCTGCCCGAGCCGGACATGAAGGCGCAGTACGCCGTCGACCCCGAGGTCGTGGACGCCTACCAGAAAGTCCACGAGGCCCTCTGCGAGGATCTGCCGCCGGAGCCGGGCGCCGTCCCCATCGGCGGGTACCAGGCGCCCGCGGAAGTTGCCGCCACCGATCCGGCGCAGGCCACCGAGTGCCGCCCGCGCGCGGCGTGGGAGAAGTGGATGGAGATGGCCGCGGCCTACTGCGGCCCCAACGCGCGCTGGCTGCCCAAGACCAGGACGGTGCTCAAGGACAAGGCCGGCGCGGTGCTGGTGGAGGCCAAGGCCGAGTGGACCGGCCACGCCGCCAACCCGGCGCTGCTGGAGATGAAGGGCGAAGGGAAGGACAAGAACTCGGACCGGGACAAGGTCGCGCAGGCTTGCTCGGACAAGGACACCATCGCGGCCTTCGAGGGCGCGGCGAAGACCGACCCCTACGACGTGAAGCCGGTCTTCCGCACCCATCCCAAGCGCTGGGATCTGCTGGTCAAGCAGCACAACCCCGAGGTCTTCGGCTGCACCACCTGCCACGGCGGCGAAGGCGCGCAGACCAAGGGCGTGATGCACCGCAAGTTCCGCCACGGCGAGGACGATCACGACTGGAACGACCCGCTCACCGACGAAGTGACGGTGATGGACAAGAAGTACCCGGGCGCGTTCATGCAGGCCAAGTGCGACAAGTGCCACTCGCAGGAGATCACGCTGGCGGACGCACCGCTGCTCTCCCGCGGCAAGAAGCTCTTCACCGACGTGGGCTGCTGGGGCTGCCACCCCATCGAGGGCTACAACGACTTGCCCAAGCGCGGGCCGACGCTGACGGACATCGCCTCCAAGACCACCAGGGGCTGGATGACGACCTGGATCAGCTACCCCAAGGCATGGCGGCCGGGCACGCGCATGCCGAACTTCTGGCCCGGCGCCGTCGATGCCGACGCGGTGCCGCACCCCGAGGAGCAGAAGCCCGACGAGGTGGTGGCGCAGCACCGGAAGCTGCGCGAGCAGGAGGTGGCCGCCATCGTCGCCTACCTCTGGACCAACAGCGAGAAGGCGCCGCTCTTGACCGACACGGCGCCCAGGGGCGACGCCGAGAAGGGCTCCGCCGCGCGCCGCAGCGAGGGTTCCAGCGAGCGCGACTACGCGCCCAATCTCTGGAACGTGGCCGACAAGGCGAAGCCGGAATGGATCTACTCCTGGGTGAAGAACCCCAAGGCGATGTGGCCGCAGACCAAGATGCCCGACCTGCGCCTGACCGACGCCGAGGCCGCCAACGTCACCGCCTATCTGCTGACGCTGAAGAGCGACCAGAAGTATCCCGAGCCGAAGTACGGCGCGGGCGAGCAGCAGAAGCTGGCCGCCGACGGCAAGGCGGTGATCGCCAAGTACGGCTGCTTCGGCTGCCATGACATCAAGGGCTTCGAGAACGCCCAGAAGATCGGCACCGAGCTGACCGAGCACGGGCGCAAGGGCGTGGAGCTGCTCGACTTCGGGGACGTGCGCTACTTCACCGAGGACCCCAAGCACCACCAGACCTACGCCAACTGGGTCTGGGAGAAGCTGCACGTCCCGCGCATCTTCGCCTACGAGCGGGTGGAGACGAAGATGCCTCAGTTCGACTTCACCGACGACGAGGCGCTGGCCATCCTCACCTTCTTGAAGGGCCAGACCGGCGAGAAGCCCGACCCGCAGTACCTGACCGGCCAGACCGAGCAGCAGGCGGCGGTGTTCAAGGGGGAGCGGCTGGTGTTCTGGAACGGGTGCCGCAACTGCCACGTGGTGGAGAAGCGGGGCGGGAAGATCCGCGACCTCTACAACGACGAGAACATGACCTACGCGCCGCCCATCCTCACCGGCGAGGGCGCCAAGGTGCAGCCCGAGTGGCTCTTCGCCTTCGTCAAGGCGCCCATCCCGCTGCGGCCCTGGCTGTCGGTGCGGATGCCGACCTTCCACTTCAGCGACGCCGACGCCACCGACGTGGTGCACTACTTCGCCGCCGCCTCGAACAAGAGCTTCCCCTACCTCACCGCCACCGCCTCCGAGCCGGAAGGCGCACGCGCCAAGGACGCCGAGCAGCTCTTCAAGGACCTGCAGTGCATCAACTGCCACGTCGTCGGCCAGCTGCGGCCGGGGCAGGACCCTGGGAGCGCTGCGCCGAATCTGTTGCTGGCGAAGAACCGGCTGCGCCCGGACTGGATCCCGGCCTGGCTCAAGAACCCGCAGGCGCTGATGGAGGGGACGCGCATGCCCAGCTTCTGGGACTTCAGCGACGAGGCGCACCCCGTCTCGCCCAGCAAGCTGTTCGACGGCGATTCCAAGGCCCAGATCGACGCCTTGCGCGACTACTTGATGCACCTCGACCTCAAGAACACCCCCGCGCCCAAGACCGCCTCGGCCACCCCGAGGCGTGGCTGATCTGAAGAATTCCGCGACTGCGCAGTCCAAACCTTGACCGATGTACGGGTGTTTGCTAGGTCGCAACACCTGAAATTCACAAGCAGAGAGGATCTGAGATGACCGTTTCGAGAGTGCTTGCAGTGCTGGCCGCGCTGATCATCCCCGCCACGGCGATGGCCGAGTCGATCGAAGGCGAGGTGGATTTCACGGGCAAGGCGCCGGCTCCGGGCAAGCTGCACCGGGAGGCCGATCCCTTCTGCGCGAAGAAGCCCATGACGGATCCCAGCGTCCTGGTGAAGAGCGGCAAGCTCGAGAACGTCTGGGTCCACGTCACCAAGGGCGCCAAGGAGACCGCCAAGGTCCCCGACAAGGTCGTGGAGATGGACCAGAAGGACTGCATGTACGAGCCCCGCATGACCACCGCGGTGGTGGGCCAGAAGATCCAGGCCAAGAACGGCGACCCGGTCCTCCACAACGTGCACACCTACGCGGGCTCGGCGACGCTCTTCAACAAAGGCATGCCCAACGACAAGGCTGCTCCCATCGAGTACGCGGCCAAGGAAGAGGGGATGATGAAGTGGAAGTGCGACGTCCATCCCTGGATGCGCGGCTACATCGGCGTCTCCAAGAGCGGCCTGCAGGCTGTGACCGGGGCGGACGGCAGCTTCAAGATCGACAACGTGCCTCCCGGCAAGTACACCATCGAGTCGTGGCACGAGAAGTACGGCACCAAGACGGAGGAAGTCACCGTCGAGGCCGGCAAGCCGGCCAAGGTGAAGTTCTCGTACGCGGGGACGGAGAAGGGCGGCGCTTAGCCGCGGGCGCACGGACGCATTGATTCGAGAGGGCGGAGGCGCCGGGGTTCCCCCGGCGACGGGCGGAGGCCGAAAGGCCGGAGCATTGGAGGACGGGCTAATTGGTCCGTCCTCCCTTTGCGCTTCGGAGCAGAAGTGATCCGGCGGTTGGCAGCGGCAGCGGCGTTCCTGACGGTGGTGCTGATCGTCGCCGGAGGCGTGGTCACCAACACCGACTCCGGCCTGGCCTGCCCGGACTGGCCCACCTGCTACGGCAGCGTGCTGCCGAAGATGGCCGGCAACGTCGCCGTCGAGCACACGCACCGGCTGATCGCCACCGCGGTGGGCCTGTGTACCGTGGCGCTGGTGGTGCTCACGCTGCGGCGCGCGAGGCAGGGCGGGCTGGCAGCGGCGCTGGCCGGCTTCGCGACCTTGATCCTCGGCGCCTCGTTCTGGGCCGGCCACGTGAAGCACGTCAGCGACGAGCTGCCGCTCGCCCCGGTAGCGCTGGTGGCGCTGGGGTATGTCGGTTGCGCCTGGGTGATCGCGGCGGCGCGCGATCT
>DASRTX010000174.1:0-6147 GCA_035655715.1 Myxococcales bacterium
CGCTCTCGCAGGAGCGCGCGGCGGGCTGCCAGTTCGCCGGGGCCGCCTTCACCAATCTCACGCGCGATCACCTCGACTATCACCAGACGATGGAGGCGTACTTCGACGCCAAGGCGAAGCTCTTCCGCGAGCTCCTTCCCCGCGGCGCACCGGCGGTGCTCAACTTCGACGACGCGCGGGTGCGGGAGCTGGCGCGGGAAGTGTCCTTCGCGCTGGGGTTCAGCGTGCAGGGGGCAAAGGACGCGTCCCTCGTAGCGCAGCGGCTGCAGAGCGACCTCTCCGGGTTGCGCTTCGAGCTGCGGGCCAGCGCGCCCCTTCCCCAGGAATTGATCGAGTTCCACAGCCCGCTGGTGGGCGCGCACAACGCCGAGAACCTGCTCGCCGCCATCGGCGTGCTGGCGGGCACCGGGGTCCCGCTGCGCGAGATCGCCGCCGTCGTGCCCGACTGCAAGGGAGCTCCCGGGCGGCTCGAGCGCGTCCCTGATCCTGCCGGCCGCGTCGTGCTGGTGGATTACGCGCACACCGACGACGCCCTGGCCCGGGTCCTGGATGCGCTCCGCAAGGCAGGCGCGCGGCGCATCGTCTGCGTCTTCGGGTGCGGCGGCGATCGCGACCGCGGCAAGCGGCCGCTGATGGGCGAGGCGGCCGGCCGCCGATCGGAGCTGGTCATCGCCACCAGCGACAACCCGCGCACCGAGGATCCGCTCGCCATCCTGGCGGAGATCGAGCCGGGCCTCGTCCGCACCGGGAAGACCCGGCTGGATCCGCGCCATGCGCGGGGCGGCATCGCCGGCTATTGCATGGTCCCCGACCGGCGCGAGGCCATCGAGCTCGCGCTGCGCTGCGCGCATCCCGAAGACGCGGTGCTCATCGCCGGCAAGGGGCACGAGGACTACCAGATCGTCGGCAAGGAGAAGCGGCCCTTCGACGACCGCGCCCAGGCAAGGCACGCGCTGCGGCTGCTGCAGTCGGAAGAGGGCCCCTTGCCGGGGCGCGGCAGGGGGCAGCGGTGAGCGCGCGCTTCACGCTGGAACAGGCCGCGTGGGCGGCGGGAGCGCAGGTGATCGAACCCGGCGGCCCGTTCGCCGGCGTCTTCACCGACACGCGGGTGCCCGTGCGGGGCGCGCTTTTCGTCGCGCTGCGCGGGGAGAAGTTCGACGCCAGCGACTTCGCTGCCCAGGCGGTGCAGGGCGGAGCGGCCGGCGTCCTGGTGCCGGCCGACGCGCTGGAGAAGGTGCGTGGACAGGTCCGCGGTGCGGCCATCCTGTCCGCCGTCGACACCGGCCGGGCGCTGGGAGCCCTCGGCGCGGCCTGGCGGCGGAGATTCCCCCGACTTCGCCTGGTGGCGGTCACCGGGTCGACGGGAAAGACCAGCACCAAGGAGCTGATCGCCGAGGTGCTGTCCGCCGCCGGCCCCACCCTCAAGACGGAGGGGAACCTCAACAACGAAATCGGCGTCCCGCTCACGCTCTTCCGGCTGGGCGAGGAGCACGCCTACGCCGTCGTCGAGTGCGGGATGAACCACCTGGGCGAGATCGCGCGGCTCGCGCACTGGTGCGATCCCGACGTCGGCATCGTCACCAACGTCGGTCCGGTCCACCTGGAAGGCACCGGCTCGCTGGACGGCGTGGCGCACGCCAAGGGCGAGCTGTTTCATGCGCTGCGCGACACGGCTGTGGCGGTGGCCAACGCGGACGACCCGCGCGTGATGGCGCAGGCGCGCCTCTCGCACCGGCGCGTGGTGAGCTTCGGCGCCACCCGCGGCAGCGACGTGCGGCTGATCTCGGCGCACCACGGCGGACCCGGGCTGCGCGTCGAGCTGGAATTCGGCGGCGCGCGGCGGATGGTGGAGCTGAAGCTGATCGGCACGCACAACGGGAACAACGCGGCGGCGGCGGCGGCGGTGGGCGTAGCGCTGGGCCTGGAGCCCGAGACCATCCTGCGCGGCCTCGCGAAGGCGATCACTCCGGGGCGCCGCATGCGGCCTTTGCGGCTGCCCAACGGCGCGCTGCTCATCGACGACTGCTACAACGCCAACCCCAGCAGCACCAAGGCGGCGCTGCTCACCCTCACCCATCTGGTGACGGGAAAGGGCCGCGCCATCGCCGTGCTGGGAGACATGCTGGAGCTGGGCGCAACCGAGCTGGACCTGCACCGCGACGTGGGCCGTTTCGCGGCTGGCGCGGGCCTCTCCCTGCTGGTCTGCTTCGGACGAAGGGCCAAGGCGTTGGGCGAGGGCGCGCAGGAGGCGGGTCTCCCCACCGAGTCCGTCGAGTACACCGAGGATCCGGCCGAGGCGGTGCGGCTGGTGCAATCGCGCCTGCGGCCCGAGGACGTGGTGCTGGTGAAGGGGTCGCGGGGAATGAAGATGGAGAGGATCAGCGATCCCCTGGCGGGAGTTCCGTAATGCTCTACAACCTCCTCTTCCCCTTCTCGGATCGGATCCCGATCTTCAACGTGCTCCGGTACCCCAGCTTCCGCATGCTGATGGCCGGGCTGGTCTCGCTGCTGATCGGCCTGCTCCTCGGCCCCAGCTACATCGAGGCCCTGCGCAACCTCCAGCACGGCCAGAGCAACGTGCGCGAGGACACGCCCGAGGGGCACCAGAAGAAGAAGGGCACGCCCTCGATGGGCGGCGGTCTCATCCTCTGGGCCATGCTCTTCGGCACGCTGCTCTTCGCCGACCTCTCCAGCCGGCTGGTGTGGGCCGCGCTCATCTTCACGCTGGGGTTCGGCGCCATCGGCTTCGCCGACGACTGGCTCAAGTTCAGCAAGCGCAACTCCAAGGGGCTGGCGGGGCGCAAGAAGCTGTTCTGGCAGACGGTCATCTTCGTGGTGGTGATGGCGGTCTTCTTCGTCGACTGGAAGACCGGCACGCTCCGGCTCGACACGCGGCTCGTCATCCCCTTCGTCAAGGTGAAGTCCTTCAACCCGCAGCTGCCCTGGTACGTCTACCTGCCCTTCGCCTTCATCATCATCGTCGGCACCTCCAACGCGGTGAACCTCACCGACGGGCTGGACGGCCTGGCCATCGGCCCCACCATCGTCAGCGCGATCACCTTCATGCTGCTCGCCTATCTCGCCGGCGCCACCATCCGCGGGCTCAACATCGCCGACTACCTGCTCATCGCGCACATCGAGGGGTCGGCGGAGCTGGCGGTCTTCTGCGCCGCGATGGCGGGGGCGGGCATCAGCTTCCTCTGGTTCAACACCTATCCGGCCAGCGTGTTCATGGGCGACGTTGGGTCTCTGGCGCTGGGCGGCGGCCTGGGCGCGCTGGCGGTGCTCACCAAGAACGAGGTGGACAGCGCCCTCATCCACGGCGTCTTTTTCGCCGAGATCCTCTCCGTCATGCTGCAAGTCTTCTGGTTCAAGCGCACCGGCCGCCGCATCTTCCGCATGGCGCCCATCCACCACCACTTCGAGCTGCAGGGCTGGGCGGAGCCCAAGATCATCGTGCGCTTCTGGATCGTCTCCATCATCCTGGCGCTCGCCACACTGGCCTCGCTCAAGCTGCGATGAAGCTCTCCGGACGACATGCCCTGGTGGTGGGCCTGGGGAAGAGCGGCGTGGCGGCGGCGCGCCTTCTCGTCTCTCGCGGGGCGGAAGTGGTGGCGGCCGACGACAAGGACCTGCCTCCACCCGAGGGCGTGGGCGCCGTGTTGCGCGTGACGCCCGAATCGCTGCGCGGCATCGATCTGGTGGTGGCGAGTCCGGGCGTGCCTCTCTCGCTGCCGCTCTTCACCGAGGCCAGGGCTCGCGGCCTCGAGGTGCTGGGGGAGGTGGAGCTGGCCTCGCGCTTCATCGAGGAGCCCATCGCCGGCATCACCGGCACCAACGGCAAGAGCACCACCACTGCGCTCACCGGGCATCTGATGTCCAGCGCAGGCCTGCGCGTGTTCACCGGCGGCAACCTGGGCAACGCGCTCTCCAACCGCGTGCTCGAAGGAGGCAAGCTGGACGGCACCGTGTGCGAGCTGTCCAGCTACCAGCTCGAAGGCATCTCGCGGCTGCGCTGCGCGGCGGCCACGGTGCTCAACGTCACGCCCGACCACCTCGACCGCTATCCGGATCTCGACACGTATGCGGCGGCCAAGGCGCGCATCTTCGAGAACCAGCGCGCCGGGGACACCGCCGTGATCAACGCTGCCGACGCGCGGGTCCGGGCGATGAAGACCAACCTCCGCGTCCAGCGCATCGAGTTCGATCCCCGCGAGCCGCTGCGCATCGAGGGCACGCCGCTGCAGCTGCGCGCGCTCACCTTGCGCGGCGCGCACAACCGCGAAAACGCCTTCGCCGCTTGTCTCCTGGCGCGCCACTTCGGGGTGAGGCTCGACGTGCTGCAGAAGGGCCTCGACACCTATCCCGGCCTGCCACACCGCCTGGAGCCGGTGCGCGTGCTCGACGGCGTGGAGTGGGTGAACGACTCCAAGGCCACCAACGTGGACAGCGTGCAGAAGTCGCTCAGCGCCTTCGCCGGCAACCTGCACCTGATCATGGGCGGCCGGGGAAAGGGCGCACCCTACGGGCCGCTGCGCGAGCACATGCGCGGAAAGGTGAAGACCATCCTGACCATCGGCGAGGACGCGGAGAAGATCGCCGCCGAGCTGGGCGACCTGGGCCAGGTGGTGCGGGCGCAGGCCCTCGCCACCGCGGTGCAGCGGGCGCGCGAGCTGGCCAGGCCCGGCGACGTGGTTCTGCTCTCGCCGGCCTGCGCCTCCTACGACCAATTCCGCAACTTCGAAGACCGCGGCGATCAGTTCAAGGCGCTGGTGCGGGGGCTCTCATGAGCGCGTCGGCGGCGGCGGGAGCGCGCGTGCTGCGGGACCGCGCGGAGGGGCGGGCGGCGCTGCGCTACGACCCGGTGCTGCTGGGCGCGGTGCTGCTGCTCAGCAGCTTTGGAGTCGTGATGGTGTACAGCGCCAGCGCGGTCTACGCCTCGGCGCGGCTGGGCGACGGGCTCTGGTTCTTCAAGCGACAGGCCCTGGGCGCGCTGCTGGGCCTTTTGGCGCTGCTGGCGACGATGAAGATCGGCTACCGCCGCCTGGAGGCGCTGGCGGTCCCGCTCACCGCCATCGCGGTCGCGCTGCTCTTGCTCCTCTACCTGCCGGGGGTGGGGCACGTGGCGGGCGGGGCGCGCCGCTGGATGCGCCTGGGGCCTCTGACCTTCCAGCCCGCCGAGCTCGCCAAGATCGCGCTGGTGCTCTGGCTTGCGCGTTCGCTCGCGCGCAAGCAAGGGCGCATCCGCCTCTTCTCGGTGGGACTGTTGCCGCATCTGATCATGTTCGCGGTCTTCGCCGTATTGCTGATGTTCCAGCCCGACTTCGGCACCACCGTGGTGCTGGGCGCGGTCACCTTCGCCGTGCTCTTCGTTGCCGGAGCGCGGCTGAGCTGGCTCCTCGGCCTTCTGCTGGCGGCCGCGCCGGTGGCGGGCTTCCTCATCTGGAAGTCGCCGTACCGCGTGCAGCGCGTGCTCACCTTCCTCGATCCCTGGAAGGACCCGCGCGGCCACGGCTACCAGACGGTGGAGTCGCTCTTGGGCTTCGGCGCGGGCGGATCGTTCGGCGTGGGACTGGGGGAGAGCCACCAGAAGCTGTTCTTCCTGCCCGCCGCCCACACCGACTTCATCCTCAGCATCGTGGGCGAGGAGTTGGGCTTCGCCGGCGTGGCGGCGGTCCTGGTCCTCTTCGCGGTGGTGGTCTGGCGCGGCATCAAGGCCGCGCACGCGGCGCCCGACGCGTTCGGCTGCTGGGCGGCGCTGGGCCTGACGCTCTTGCTCTCGATGGAAGCGCTGGTCAACGCCGGCATGGCGCTGGCGCTCCTGCCCACCAAGGGCATGGCGCTGCCTTTCCTCTCCTACGGGATGTCCTCGGCGGTGGGTTCCAGCATCGCCGCCGGTATCGTCCTGTCGATCAGCGGCGGCGGCGGCGGGTTTTTGCGCCGATCGGTGGGGGCGCAGCGATGAGGCTCCTGATCGCGGGCGGGGGGACCGGCGGTCATCTCTTTCCCGGCCTGGCGCTGGGCGAGGAGGTGAGGACCCGTCACCCGCGCAACGACGTGCTCTTCGTCGGGTCGGCTCGGGGCATCGAGGCGCGCGAGGTGCCGCGCGCCGGTTACCCGCTGCAGATCATCGACGTGGGACCGCTC
>DASRTX010000175.1:0-6237 GCA_035655715.1 Myxococcales bacterium
GCGCGATGTGGCGCTCGAACTACGACATGACGCCCGACGAGCTCAGCGCCGAGGTGGAGCGGCTCTGGGCGCAGGTCCGGCCATTCTATCTGTCGCTGCACGCCTACGTGCGCACGAAGTTGAATCAGAAATATGGCAACGCCCTCGTTCCGCCGAACGGACTCATTCCCGCCCACCTGCTCGGCAACATGTGGGCGCAGGACTGGACCAACATCTACCCGCTCGTGGCGCCAGGGAACGCGTCGCCGGGATATGACATTGCTGATTTGCTCAAGAAGAAGAACGTCGACGCGGTCGGCATGGCGCACTACGCCGAGCGCTTCTTCACGTCCATGGGGCTCGCTCCGCTCCCCAAGACGTTCTGGGAGCGGTCGCTGTTCACGAAGCCGCGCGACCGCGAGGTCGTCTGCCACGCGAGCGCGTGGGACATCGACAACGTGAGCGACGTGCGCGTGAAGGCGTGCCTCGAGCCCAACGCGTCGGATTTCGTCACCATCCATCACGAGCTGGGCCACAACATCTACCAGCGCGCCTACCGCAAGCTGCCGTTCATCTACCGCAACAGCGCCAACGACGGCTTCCACGAGGCGATCGGCGACGCCATCGCGCTGTCGGTCACGCCCGACTACCTCGTCAAGGTCGGCCTGCTCGACAAGGCGCCCGGCCCCGAGGGCGACCTCGAGTACCTGATGCGGATGGCGCTCGACAAGGTCGCGTTCCTGCCGTTCGGGATCGTCGTCGATCAGTGGCGCTGGAAGGTGTTCTCGGGCGAGATCACGCCCGACAAGTACAACACCGCCTGGTGGGAGCTGCGGCGCAAGTACCAGAACGTCGGCGAGCCCGAGCCGCGGCCGGCCGACGCCTTCGATCCCGGCGCCAAGTACCACGTGCCGGCCAACGTGCCCTACACGCGCTACTTCCTCGCCGACATCCTGCAATTCCAGTTCTACCGCGCCCTCTGCCAGGCAGCCGGGCACAAGGGGCCGCTGCACGAGTGCTCCTTCTTCGGCAGCAAGGAGGCGGGGCAGCGGCTGTGGAAGATGCTCTCGATGGGCGCGAGCAAGCCGTGGCCCGACGCGCTCTTTGCCATCACCGGCCAGCGACAGATGGACGGCAGCGCGCTGCTCGAGTACTTCCAGCCGCTGCAGGCATGGCTCAAGCAGCAGAACCAGGGGAAGCAGTGTGGCTGGTGAGCCGCTGAAGTTGCCCCGGGCCGTCAAGTACATCCTCGGAAACGAGGCGTGCGAGCGGTTCAGCTTCTACGGGATGAGCACCATCCTGGTCCCGTACATGCAGCAGTACCTCGGCTGGCAGCGCAACCGCGCGGAGGGCGTCTACCACGACTTCGTCGCCGCGGCGTACGCGATGACGGTTGTCGGGGCGTGGCTCTCCGACCGCTTCTTCGGGCGCTACCGCACCATCCTCTGGCTCTCGTACGGCTACGTGGCGGGGCACGCGACGCTGGCCGCGATGGATTTGGCGCCATCGGCGCGCGCCGGCCTGCTCTTCCTCGGCATGACGCTGATCGTGATCGGGCAAGCGGGGATCAAACCCAACCTCTCCGCCTTCGTCGGAGATCAGTTCCAACAGGACCAGGGCGGCCTGCTCGACCGCGTCTACTCGCTCTTCTACATCGCCATCAACGTCGGCTCGGCCACCTCGCAGATCGCCACGCCCTGGCTCCTGGCTGGCTGCGCCTTCGGCGCGGCGAAGCTGTGCGAGCACAGCGCGGTGGCCTGGGCCTTCGGGGTTCCCGGCCTCCTCATGGCGCTGGCGCTGATCATCTACATCGCCGGCAGCCGGCTCTACGTGCGCGTCCCTCCGGCGGGGCGCGACCCCAACTCCTTCGTCGCCGTGCTGTCCACGCGGTTGAGCGAAGGCGAGGAGGCCGCTCGCCGCCGCCACGGCGAGGATGCGGTGGCCGGAGTGCGCTCGGTCTTCCGCATCGCGCTGGTCTTCCTCCCCACCGTCACGTTCTGGGCGCTGTACTTCCAGTACGGCTCCTCCTGGTTCAACCAGGCGGAGCAGATGAACCGCGACGTCTTCGGCTGGCACATGGAGTCGGCGCAGATGGAGGCGCTCAACGCCATCCTCATCCTCATCATGGTGCCGCTCTTCGCCTACGTCCTCTACCCCGCGCTGGAGCGCGCCGGGCTGCGGCCCACCATGCTGCGGCGCATGTCTGCCGGCATGTTCGTCGCCATCCCCGCCTTCCTCTCCGCGGCGATGATCCAGCGCTGGATCGAGCAGGGAGAGCACCCCCACATCGCCTGGCAGGGCATCCAGTACGTGATCATCGCGGTGGCCGAGACGCTGGTGAGCGTGACCGCGCTGGAGTTCGCCTATTCGCAGGCGCCTCGGCGCATGAAGGGCGTGATCATGAGCATGTACACGCTCAGCATCGGCGCCGGCTCCTTCGTCACCAGCCTGGTGACACGCAACGTCGCCTTCGAGTCCCGCACCAACTACTTCCTCTTCTGGGCTGGCTTCATGACGGGCGGTGCCATCCTCTTCGCCATCATCGCCGCCTTCTACAAGCCGGTGGCCTTCGTCGCCGCCAACCAGGAGACGGCAACAGCCTGAAGCGATCTAGGCGGGGCCGCCACCTTGCGGGAGCACTTCGCGGGTGAGGTTGCGGATGCCGCGGTCCTGCACCACGACGTCGTCCTCGATGCGGACGCCGCCGAAGGAGGCGAGCGCGTCCACCAGCTTCCAGTCGACGTCGGGCGAGCTGCGCAGCGGCGCGAGCAGCGCCTCGATGAAATAGATGCCGGGCTCGATGGTGAAGACCTGCCCCGGCGCGATCTCGGTCGTGTTGCGCAGGAACGGGTTCTCGCTGCGCGGCGGGCGCAGCGCGCAGCCCACGTCGTGGCACTGCAGCCCGAGCGAGTGCCCGAGCCCGTGCGGGTAGAAGGCGCGGGTCACGCCGCGCGCGACCAGCTCCTCGCTGGAGAGGCGGGAGATGCCCACCTCCCGCAAAATCCCGCCCACCTGCCGGTGCGATTCGTCGTGGAGCTGCTCGTACTGCATGCCCACCTCGATGGCGGCGCAGAGCCGTTGCTGCATGGCCTCCACGCCGGCCACCAACTGCGCGAAGGCGCTCCCCGCCGCGCCGCCTCCCTTCACCCAGGTCCGCGTGACGTCGGCGCAGTAGCCCGCAAAGGAGGCCGCTGCATCGACCAGCAGCGACTGCGCGGGCGCGGCGCGCTTCGCGTAGCTCACGTGGTGCAGCGTCGCCGCGTGCTTGCCCAGCGCGACGATGTTCTTGTACGGCGTGTCCACGTCGTCCTGGCGGGTGGCACCCAGGAAGGCGAGGTGCAGCTCCAGCTCGCTACGCTCGCCGCCCTGGAAGAGCCGCCGCAGCTCCTCGTGCCCGAGCGCGGCGCGGCGGTTTGCCTCGGCGAGGCAAGCCACCTCGTAGGGCGTCTTGTGGACGCGCAGGCCGTCCAGGGCGCGCAGGAGCGCCGGCGGATTGACGTCCGTAACCGGGAGCCCGGCAGCGGCGGAGAGGTCGTCTCCGACGAACGCCGTCCGGCCGGGGGGAAGCTCCGGCACCGCCTCGACCACGTCGAAGGATCCCCAGAAGTGATCGCTCTCCGGGGGCGCGAGCGCTTCCCAGAAGCTCTGCACCGGAGGTCGGACGAGCACGGGCTTCTTTCCCGGCACGATCACGAGGAGGCAGCCCGGCTCTGCGAGCGGCAGCCAATGCTGGAAATGGGGCGTAGGGCGGAGGGGCCAATACTGATCGTCCGCGGCCGTCCGCTTTTGTGGCGTCCCCGAATGTACCGTGAGCGCGGTAATGCCGCACTCATCGAGAACCCGCGCAACTCTGCCCGAGAGCTCTTCGACATGGCGCCGATGTAGGGAAATGAAATCCATGGTTTTCCAGTATATGCTCTTACGGTTCTAGCAATTGATTTTCGAATGGGCTAGAAACCGAGCCACACTGGCCCGATTTCGAGCCCCCAACTTCCGGACACTCACGTGGCCAAGCCCATTCACGGTCTCCTCGACAGTCTGATCGAACAGTTCGCCTCCGCCATCGCCGCCCGCGCAGAGCAGATGCTCTCGCGGTCGGGAGCGTTGCGGCTCGCCGCCAGGGGAGGTGCCGGCGTCCGGATGTGCCCGTTCCCGGGCTGCAAGAACGCCGGCGCCGGCCCGCGCAACCGCTGGTTCTGCCGCGAGCATTCGCGGTCGGTCCCAGTCCGCGAGCAGAAGCGCATCCTGGTCGAGCGGGCCAAGGAGAACGCCACCGCGGCCCGCCTGGCGCGCGCCGCCTCGGGCACCGGCCGCCACCTCGACATGCGCTGTCGCGTGGACGGCTGCAAGAACGTCTCGCGCGGGCCCCGCTTCGGCTACATCTGTGACGAGCACCGAAAGGAGCTCTCGGTCAAGGAACAGCGCGAGGCGCGCGAGAAGTGGAACGCCTCGCACCCCAAGAAGGCCGCCTAGGCCTCTCGACCTCGGACTTCGTGGCCGTCGGCGTCGGCGCGCGCTACCCTGCGCGCCGCCATGCCCTACCTCCACGAAGTCCGCGTCGCCGACGCCGACATCGACAACCTCGGCCACGCCTCCAACCTCGCCTATCTACGCTGGGTGCAGGAGGCTGCGCTGGCGCACTCGAGCTCCGTCGGCTTTCCGGAAGGGACCTACCTCGCGCGCGGCCAGGCGTGGGTCGTCCGCCGCCACGAGATCGAGTATGTGCGGCCTGCCCTCCCCGGCGACACCCTGACGGTCGAGACCCGCGTCGCCAACATGAAAGCCGCCAACAGCGAGCGGCTGACGCGAATCTTGCGCGGCAACGAGCTGCTCTGCCGGGCGACCACCGATTGGGTCTATATACACCTCGCGCGCGCACGGCCGATTCGCATCCCCGAGGACGTGAAGGGCGCGTTCCCGCTGGAGCCTTGAAGCTGGCAGTGCCTTCGAGACCAAAGGCGGATGCGACCTGTGCGACTCGTTCATGAACTGGTCGTTCGACCAGAACGTGGACAATCCACAAGCCCCTCCCGACACGTCCGTAGACCTTGTTCACAACCCCACCACAGGCTGTCCCCGCAAATCCCCAGACGACGCACAGCCAATCGTCCAGTTCGTGCGCGCCGCCTCTCTGTTGTAACCCAAGAGTTTCAAGCACTTGCAGCTCCACACGGCTGGCACGAGGGATGCTCTAGTGTCCTCCCGTGTCCGGCGGCTCGGTGGGCCGTCTGAAACGCAGGCCTCGAACCCTGTTTTCGAAAGGAGGCGGGGGGTTCAGGCCAGAAAGCTCGAGCGGGTCGGCAGCCTGAATCCAGGCAAGCCAACCCGTGCATCGGCGAAACGCCGGGGGTCAGCCGCGAGGGGTTCTTCGCGGTGAAGGCCGTGGGCGGAGGGGATGTGAAGGCATTCCCACGATGCGCGGGGAGAGTGCCCGGGGGAGCTGAAGCCCATGAGGGGCGCGGATCGGTGGTGGCCTAACCCGTCACCGCCGGCACCGCACTCACCGCGGGGAGCAAGGCCCTGAAGTCGAGGTCGCGTCCGCTGGTCAAAGGCAGGCGCGCCCAACGGCAAGAGGGCATGACAGGGTCGGGGAAACCCGGCACGGCTCCGTGGAGAGGGATAAACCCCTGAAGGGCAAACCCTGGACGTGGCAGCGGGATGAAACAAGCCCGCAAAGGCTGGTGGCGGAGCAAACCGTCGAGGACGTGAGAAACGTCGAGGACGGAACGTGACCGCGGGGTCGGGATTCCCCGCGGAATGGTAGACGCCGCCGGTTGATGCCGCGATGAGGGACGAGGACCCCATGGGAGGCGCTCTTCTGCCGTTCGGTTGGGTCGCAAGGTTCAACCAGGCGAGAAGGGCAGCGCGCAGGCCGTAGCACTCTGGAGGAGGCGGGAAGCTCGCGGGAGAATGAAACCTCATCGAAAGATGGGGCGGACGGCGAACGGAGAGAAACCGCAGGGCCCGGGCGAAATCTCGAGGTCGCGGCGGGAGCGGGGAACCCAATGACCCCGCAATTCGTTCGCATACAACACTCCGAGGAGCACCGGACCTTCACGAGAGGGAGCGCAGCGCGGGGCAACCCGGGCTGTGCGCGGCAGGCGACGCTGGAACCTCCGAAGGGGATGGCGGGACGGGCGGGCCTTCGGGTCTCCGGGCACGTTTTTTTTGGGTCGTGGGGTGCGGGTCGCAGGACTCGCGCCTCCCGGCGCTTCGTGGTCCGGGTCCAGGTCCAGGCTCAGGTTTTGGGTCCGCGTT
>DASRTX010000176.1:0-15683 GCA_035655715.1 Myxococcales bacterium
CCGGGTGCAGCGAGACGGTGACTTCGCCGATGCGCCGCCGCTCGCCGAAGGGCAGCGTCTCGACGCGCGCGCCCTCCAGCCGGCGCCGCAAGAGCGCCGCGGATTCGGGGGTGCAGAGGTAGGCGGCGCTTCCCGCCCGCGCGTGGTCGCCGTGCGCATGCGTCAGCACGGCGCGCTCCACCGGCAGCGCCGGATCGAGGTGGAACGCGCCGGCCGGGCAGTAGAGTCCCTGCGCCGAGTCGACGATCACGCGCCGGCGAGTCTATCCGACCGCGGGCGCTACTCCAGCGGCGCGGCCGATCCGGTCTCGGCAGGCACCTGCTCGCGCGGCGCCCCACCGGCCTTGAGCTCGTCGGCCATGTCCTCCATCACCACGCCCAGGTCCTCCAGCTCGTCCGCCGCGAGGATCTTCTTCACCTTGGGGAAGAGATCGCCCTCCTCTTCCCCGACGTGGTGCTCGACCTGCTCCTGCAGCACCGAAATCTTGGCGTCGAACTGGGGATCCGACGGCGACAGCTCGAGGAGATCGGCGATCAGCCGCTTCACCGAGAGGTGCTCCTCCACCGCCTCCTGCAAGAGCTCCTCGGTCCTGGCGTTCCTGGTGGCGGGATAGAAGTGCTTCTCCTCGATGGCGGCGTGCACCGCCAGGGCGTCGGCGATCTGGTCGAACAGGTCCTCTTTCTCGCCCTCGTCGGCCTTCTCGATCTTCTTGAACAGCGTCTTCACTTCCTGGTGCTGGGTCTTGAGCAACTCGATGGCGTCCACTGTCATCTCCTGGAAAGGGTCGCCGCAAAGTTGAGGACCGGACGCGCGATGCGCAAATGCACACGGCACTGAACGCTCGGCCGCCGAGCCGCTCGTCCGTCGCGCGCGAAGTGTCTACGTTCGCACCATGACGGTGCGAGCGGTGTGCGTGCACGGCCATTTCTACCAGCCGCCGCGCGAGAACCCCTGGATCGAAGAGGTGGAGGTCCAGGACTCCGCCGCCCCCTTCCACGACTGGAACGAGCGCATCGCCGCCGAGTGCTACGGCCCCAACGGCGCGGCGCGCCTGAAGAACGGCCACGGCCGCATCTGCGACATCGTCAACAACTACGTCCATCTCTCCTTCAACTTCGGCCCCACCCTGCTCGCCTGGCTGGAGAGGCAGGCGCCGGAGATCTACCGCAACGTGCTGGATGCGGACGCCCGCAGCCTCGCCGACCGGGGCCACGGCAACGCCATCGCGCAGGCCTACAGCCACGCCATCCTTCCGCTCTGCAACGACCGCGACCTGCGCACGCAGATCCGCTGGGGCGTGGCCGACTTCCGCCAGCGGTTCCGCCGCGAGCCGGAAGGCATCTGGCTGCCGGAAACCGCTGCCGACCTGCGCACCTTGCAGGCGGTGCATGCCGAGGGCATCCGCTTCACCGTCCTCTCGCCCTACCAGTGCAGGCGCGTCCGCGCCCCGGGCGGCGCCTGGGAGGACGCGACCGGCGCCCGCTTCGACCCCGCGCGCCCCTACCTCGTCCGGCTTCCCTCGGGCGCGCTCTTTCCCGTCTTCTTCTACGACGGCCCCATCGCCCGCGCGGTGGCGTTCGGCGAAGGGCTGGGCAGCGGCGACGATCTGGTCAAGCGGCTGGAGGCCGGCTTCTCGGAAGCGCGCAAGCACGACGAAGTGCTGACGGTGGCGGTGGACGGCGAGACTTTTGGCCACCACCGCAAGGGCGGAGACGAGGTGCTGGCGGCGGCGATCCGCAAGCTCTCGCAGCGCGACGACATCCGGCTGATCAACCTTGCGCAGGCGTTGGAGCTGTTTCCGCCCACGCACGAGGCGGAGGTCTACGAGGGATCGTCCTGGAGCTGCGCGCACGGCCTGGAGCGCTGGCGAAGCGACTGCACCTGCTCGGCCGGCGGCCAGCAGGGCTGGCGGCAGAGCTGGCGGGCGCCGCTGCGGGAGGCGCTCGACGGGCTGCGCGATCGGCTGGCCGACCTGTACGAGCGCGAGGCCGCCCAGCTGCTGCGCGACCCGTGGCGCGCCCGGGACGAGTTCGTGGAAGTGGTGCTGGACCCGGAGCGCCGCGACGCCGCCGCCTTCGTCGCCCGCCAGGCCCTGCACGAACCGTCTCCACCGGAAAGGGTCAAGGCCCTGCAGCTCCTGGAGATGCAGCGGCAGGCGATGCTCATGTACACCAGCTGCGGCTGGTTCTTCTCCGAGGTCTCCGGCCTGGAGACGGTGCAGATCCTCAAGTACGCCGCCCGCGCGTTGCAGCTCGCGCGCGAGGCCTGCGGCGCGGAGCTGGAGGCCCCGTTCAAGGCCGCGCTGGAGCAGGCGCCGTCCAACCTGCCAGAGCGGCTCAACGCGCGCCGCGTCTACGAGCAGGAGGTGCAGCCCTCCATCGCCTCGCTGGAGACGGTGGCCGCCCACTACGCCATCGCCGGCCTGGTCGAGGATTTTCCCCGCCGCGCCCGCATTTTCTGCCACGAGGTGCAGACCAGCTTCCGCCGGCGCGAGGATGCCGGCACGGCGGCGCTGTCGCTGGCGCGCATCGAAGTGCGCAGCCTGATCACCCAGGAGCAGGTCGATCTCACCACCAGCGTGCTGCACTTCTCCGGGGCTGACTTCCGCTGCGGCGTGCGGCCCTACGACGCGGCGCGCTTCAGCCGCACCGCCGAGCTGCTCTTCGACGCCTTCAACCGGCTCTCGCTCGCGCAGGTGCTGCGCGAGGTGGACCGCGAGTTCCCCAGCCGCGACTACTCGCTGCGCGACCTCTTCCTCGACGAGCGCCGCGAGGTGGCGGGCAGGCTCTTGCGCGAGACGATGGCGCGGTACGAGAGCGATTATCTGCAGATCTACGACGCCAACCGCAGGCTGATCGAGTTCCTCCGCGAGATCGATTCGCCGGTGCCGCGCCCCCTTCAAGTCGCCGCGGACGTGGCGGTCACGCACGAGGCGGTGGAGACGGCACGTCGGCTCGCGGCCGGCAAATTGGAGCCGGGCCTCGCGCAGGGGGAGCTGATCGGGCTGTCGCAGGTGGCGCAGCGGCTCGGCGCCCGCATCGACCTCGCGGCCGTGGGCGGTCCGTACCTGGCGGCGGCGCGGGCGCTGTTCGACCGCGCCCTCGCCGGCCGCAAGGAGGCGGCGCTGCATGCCGCCGACCTGATCTCGCTCTCCGGCGCGCTGGGACTCCACCTCGACCTGTGGAACATCCAGAACGCGCTCTGGCACGCCGTCCGCGAGGGCACCTGGCCGCACGACGCGGAGACCCTGGGCCGCCTGGGACACGCCCTCTGGTTCGACGAAGCGGTGTTGCAGGGCCGCGTCCGGGAGCGCCGGGCGCGGGCCAGCGCATGACCGCGGCGGTCCAGGACTACGCCATCGTCGGAGACGGAAGATCCGCCGCGCTGATTTCACGCAGCGGCTCATTGGACTGGTTGTGCTGGCCGCAGTTCGACAGCCCTTCGCTGTTCGCGGCGCTGCTGGATTCTGCGGAGGGCGGCCGCTTCTCCATCGCGCCGACCGCTCCCTTCCGCGCGCAGCGCAGCTACGCGCCCGACACCAACGTCCTCCACACCACCTTCCACGCCGCGGGCGGCGAGCTCCGCCTCACCGACTTCATGCCCGTCCGCACGCTGGAGGACTCGCGCCGCGGCCTCTCGCCCGAACACGAGCTGCAGCGGGTCGTCCGCTGCGAGCGCGGCGAAGTGGAGCTGGAGATCGTCTTCGACCCGAGGCCGGACTATGCGCGTCGCCGGGTAAAGCTGCGCGCCCTCGGCAAGCTCGGCCTGCGAGCGGAGCTGTCCAGCGGGCTCCTCGCCCTGATGACCGACGCGCCGCTTTCGCCCTCTGGCCGAGCCAAGGTCAAGCTCCGCGGCGGCCAGGCGCTGCACTTCTCGCTCTCGCTGAGCGCGCAGGGGCCCGCGGTGCTGCGGCCCGCGGGACCGCATTGCGACGTCGCGTTGGACGAGACCCTGCGCCTCTGGCGCGAATGGGCTGCCCGCACACGCTACGAAGGACCTTCGCGGGAGATGGTGGTTCGCAGCGCGCTCCTGCTCAAGCTGCTGCAGTACGCGCCCTCCGGCGCCATCGTGGCAGCGCCGACCACGTCGTTGCCGGAGCGCCCCGGCGGCGCGCTCAACTGGGATTACCGCTTCTGCTGGCTTCGGGACGCCGCCCTCACAGCGCGCGCCCTTTACGGGTTGGGCCATCATGCAGAAGCGGAGGCCTTCATGAGCTGGCTGCTCAACGCCACCACGCTGAGCCGGCCGCGGTTGCACGTGCTCTACGATCTCTACGGCCGCCAGCCGGGCCCCGAGCAGGAACTCGCGCACCTCCAGGGCCATGGAGGGGCGCGCCCGGTCCGCGTGGGCAATGCCGCGCGCGGGCAGGTGCAACTCGACACCTACGGCGAGGTGGTGGCGGCAGCGGCGTACCTGGTCGAGAGCGGCGGCGAGATCGATCGGCCGACGGCCGGGATGTTGGTCGGCTTCGGCCGCGAGGTCGCGCGCGACTGGATGGAGCCCGACGAGGGAATCTGGGAGATCCGCGGCCCGGGGCGCGACTTCACGCATTCGCGGGTGCTGTGCTGGTCGGCGCTGGCGCGCCTTTGCGAGCTGCACCAGCGCGGCCTTCTCCACGCTCCGGTAGACGAGTTCTCTGCCGTTCGCGACCGCATCCGCCAGGAGATCGAGACGCTGGGCTTCAGCGAGCAGCTGCGGACGTACACGCGCACGCTCGCCGGCGGAGACGTGGACGCGAGCCTGCTTCTGCTCCCCTGGTACGGCTACTGCCGCGCGGACGCGCCGCGCATGCGCTCCACCTGGCGCCGCATCCGCGAGCGGTTGGAGGTGCGGCCGGGTCTCTTCCGCCGCTATTCGGGCAAGCCGACCAAGGGCGAAGGCGCGTTCGGGATCTGCAGCTTCTGGGCGGCCGAGTACCTTGCCGTTGGCGGAGGATCCCTCGCCGAGGCGCAGCAGCAGTTCGAGGCGCTCCTCGCCTGCGCCAACGACGTGGGCCTCTATGCCGAGGAGATCGATCCGGAGACGCTGGAGGCGCGGGGAAACTTTCCGCAGGCCTATACCCACGTCGGCCTGATCAACGCGGCGCTCTCGCTGCAGGAGCGGGCAGAGCGCGGCCGCGATGCCGCCCGGGCGACCGCGGAGGAGGCGCGCTCTTGAGCTGGCCGCGCGCGCTGCTCTCCGGCTTCGTCGGCACGATGGTGCTGACGACGCTCGGAGCCGGAGCGCAGCAGCTCCACCTCACGCGCATGAGCATCCCGTTCCTTCTCGGCACTGCCGTGACTCGAAGTCGCGGGCGCGCCATGGCCATCGGATTCTTCGTCCACCTCTTCAACGGCCAGCTCTTTGCGCTGCTCTACGTCGCCCTCTTCCAGGCCCTCGGCGCCGCCGGAATCATCTCCGGAGCGCTGATCGGCCTCGCGCACGCCATGGTCGTCCTCGTCGTGGTGATGCCGCTCTTGCCCTTCGTCCACCCGCGGATGGCCAGCCTGCACCAGGGCCCGACCGAGCTGCGGCAACTGGAGCCGCCGGGACCGCTGGCGCTCCACTACGGCGCCACCACACCCCTGGTGGTGCTGGTCTCGCACGTGGTGTTCGGCGCGGTGGTCGGCGTGCTCTACCGGCCAGGATGAGCGTGCGCCCGGCTGCCTGCAGCCGCCGGGGTGGCCGCGACTTAGCTTTTCGTACCATGGGGTTCCTGCCCGACATCTCGCCGTGGCAGCTGCTCAAGAAGCTCTTCAAGCGCGTCGGCGACAACGACGCCTCGGGCCGCGCGGCGCAGCTCTCGTACTATTTCGTGTTCTCGCTCTTCCCCTTCCTCTTCTTCCTGGTCACGCTCGCCGCCTATTTCCCGGTGCAGAACGCGCTCGATGGGCTCTTGGCCCGCATCGACCCGCTGGTACCGGATCAGGCGATGCAGATCGTCCGCACCCAGCTGACCACCCTCACCACGCAGCAGCGGCCGCACCTGCTCACCCTGGGCCTCGCGCTCTCGCTGTGGAGCGCTTCCCGCGGCGTGGACGCGCTGCGCGCCTCGCTCAACCTGTCCTACGACGTGAAGGAGTCGCGGCCCTGGTGGAAGGTGCAGGGCATCGCCCTGGTGGTGACGGTGGCCACCTCCGCGCTGATGCTCTTCGCCATCCTCGCCATCACGCTGGGCAGCGGGCTCGGCCTCTGGCTCGCCTCCCATCTGCACGTGGACAAGTTCTGGCCGCTGCTCTGGAGCTGGCTGCGCTGGCCCATCACCGCGGTGGGCATCATGCTGGTGCTCGCGCTGCTCTACTATTTCCTGCCCGACGTGAAGCAGGAATGGCGGTTCATCACGCCGGGCTCGGTGATCAGCACTGTGCTGTGGCTGCTCGTCGCCTGGACGTTCTCCATCTACGCCGAAAACTTCGGCAGCTACGACAAGACCTACGGCGCCATCGGCGGCGTGATCGTGCTGATGACCTGGTTCTACATGAGCGGGTTCGTCTTCATCCTGGGCGGCGAGGTCAACGCTCTGCTCGAGCACGCCTCCGTCGAAGGCAAGGCGGCCGGCGCCCGCGCCGCCGGCGAGGCTCCCCCGCCTCCCGTGGAGCGCCCCAGCATCGCCGCACCCGGCGCCGCCAAGACTGCGGAGGCTGCGTCGCGCACCCAGAAACGGGCGTTTTGGGCCCGTTTCCGGAAGTCCCCGGCTTAGGTCTCGATCAATCCGCACTGTCCGCACGTGCACGAAAGAGGACGTTCGCGAGCGTGTCGAAAAGCGCTCGCCCGCTTGCCTGGCCGCCTTCCCGTGACCATCCATTGCCAGCTACGCCTGCCGTGTACAGATGAACTGGAGACTCTCCCATGCCCGGTTGCAACCTGGAACGTGAAGTGCTCGGCGGTATCGCCCTCTATCGGATCTCCGGCCGATTCGAGGGTGCCTGCGCCTGGGAGCTTTCCGCTCGCCTCGAGCGGGAGCCCCTGCACCACGTGGTGGTGGATTTCGCGCAAGTGGGCGAGTTCGTGGACTACGGAATCGCGGTGATGGCCAACGCTCTGAACACGCTGGACAAGCAGGTGAGGCTGCGGGGCCTGCGGCAGCACCAGGAAAGGCTCTTCCGCTACTTCGGCGTCGAGGCTGCGGAGGCGGCAGGGCCGGCGGACGATTTCACCGTTCGTGCATCGGACTCCAGCGCGAGCGAGGTCAGGTAGATGCCCCGGCCGATCTGGAGCGGTTCGATCAGCTTCGGATTGGTCAGCGTGCCGGTGAAGCTCTTCTCCGCCACTTCTCCCAAGGAAGTGCGATTCCACATGCTGCACGACAAGGACGGCGGCCGCATCCAGCAGAAGCGGGTGTGCAGCATCGACGGCGACGAGGTCGCCTGGGAGCACATCGTCAAGGGCTTCGAGATCAGCAAGGGCCGCTACGTCACCGTCGCCCGCGAGGAGCTGGAGTCGTTCGCCCCGCGCGCGACCAAGTCCATCGAGATCGAGGACTTCGTCGACCTCAGCCAGATCGATCCCATCTACTACGAGAGCACCTATTATCTGGTGCCCGACAAGGGAGCGGCGAAACCGTATGCGCTCCTGGTCGAGGCGATGAAGCGCGCCAACAAGGTTGGGGTGGCGCGGTTCGTCCTGCGCACCAAGCAGTACCTGGCGGCGGTGCGCCCGCTGGGGCATGCCCTGGCGATCTCGACCATGCTCTACCAGGACGAGGTGGTGGCGCAGGACGAGCTGGACGGCCTTCCGGACGCGCACACCAAGCCCGGCGAGCGCGAGCTCAAGATGGCCGAGCAGCTGATCGGATCGCTCGCGGCCGACTTCGATCCGAAGAAGTACAAGGACGACTACCGCGAGCAGGTGCTGGCGCTGCTCGAGCGCAAGGCCGAGGGCGAAGAGATCGTCGCCGAGGAGCCCTCCGAGGAGCCGCGCGGCAAGGTGGTGAACCTCATGGAGGCGCTGCAGAAGAGCCTCGCCGCCGCCAAGAGTGGTGAGCTGCGCGAGCGCGACCAGATCCGGCACAGGCCGGAGCCGCGCCATCGCGCCGCCGCGCGCACCGCGCACGCGAAAAAGCCGCGCAAGGCTGCGGCGCGCAAGCGCAAGAGCGGATGACCTCGCAGGAGGTCGAGATCCGCGGCAAGCGGCTCACCCTCAGCAACCTCGACAAGATCCTCTACCCCAAGGCCGGGTTCACCAAGGCCCAGGTGATCGACTACTACCTGCGGGCCGCGCCCGCCGTCCTGCCGCACCTGCGCGACCGGCCGCTCACGCTCAAGCGCTATCCCAACGGTGTCGAGGCGCCGTACTTCTACGAGAAGAACTGCCCGTCGCACAGGCCGCACTGGGTGAAGACGGCCGACGTCTGGAGCGGCCAGAACCAGCGCACCATGAAGTTCTGCCTGGCGCAGGACGTGGCCACGCTGGCCTGGGCCGCCAACCTCGCCGATCTCGAGCTGCACGTTCCCCTCCACCGCCACCGCCATCCCGACCGCCCCGACAGCATCGTCTTCGATCTCGACCCCGGCGCCCCCGCTGGCATCGTGCAATGCTGCGAGGTCGGGCTCATCCTCCGCGACACCTTCGAGCGCCTCGGCCTGCAAACGCTCGCGAAGGTTTCGGGCTCCAAGGGCCTGCAGCTCTACGTTCCCTTGAACACCGCGGTCAGCTACGACGAGACCAAGTCGTTCGCCAGGGCGGTGGCCGACGCGCTGGCGGCGCAACGTCCCGACCTGATCGTCTCCAACATGAAGAAGTCGCTGCGCGCGGGGAAGGTCCTGGTCGACTGGAGCCAGAACGACCCCCACAAGACCACCGTCTGCGTCTACTCGCTGCGCGCCCGCGAGCGGCCCACGGTCTCGATGCCCGTCACCTGGCTCGAGGTGGAGCGCTGCCGGAAGCAGTCGGACCCCGCGTTGCTCTCGTTCGAATCCGCCGCCGCCCTGGACCGCATCGAGGAACGGGGCGATCTCTTCGCGCCCCTGTTGTCGCTGCGGCAGCCGCTTCCGTACAAATGAGAGGGGCGGTCTCCCAAGGGAAACCGCCCCAGGAACACCTGCCGCTCCCCGGAAGAAAACTCAGACTGTCGTCGCGCCTCGCCGCAGCACGGCGAAGATCAGGCTGATGATCGCGAGCACCAGCAGGATGTGCACCCACGCACCCATCGTGGAGCCCGAGACGAGACCGAGGACCCACAGGACGAGCAGGATCACCGTGATGGTCCAAAGCATGCCAACCTCCTTTCGGACAAAGCTAGTGCGCTCGCATCCGGGCGGCGACCGTGCCGTGGACCGGCCGCGCAGGCAGGCGCCCGCCCGGGTCGGAAGCGAGCGCACAGGCCTTCCCTTGCGGCGCACAGACCGGTGCGTGGCACGGTGCTCCCGCCGTGCTGCGTCGATCGCTCCGGACATCGATGGTGGAAGGCGCGTTCGCCGAGTTGGTGGGCGCTTGCGCGTCTGGTGGAGTGATCACTGCCTGGGCGCTCTACCTCGATCTCTCCCCCGCCCTGATCGGCCTGCTCGGCGCGCTCCCGTTCGCGGCGCAGTTGGTCCAACTCCCGGCTTCGTGGATCACCCGCCGGCTGGGCAGCCGGCGCGCGGCGCTCTGGACCATCGGGGTAGCGCGGCAGTGCGTGCTTCCCCTCTCGCTCCTGCCCTGGGTGCGGTGCACCGCCGCCACGCGGCAAGCGGTTTTCCTCGGCTGCACCTTCGCCGCGTCGGCGCTGGGGGTCGCGGGCAACAACGCCTGGACTTCGTGGATGGGCGACCTGGTTCCGGGCGCGGTGCGCGGCGCCTACTTCGGCCGCCGCGCAGCCGTGTGCGCCCTGGCCGCCACCGTCGCCGCGCTGGGGGCGGGAGCTCTGCTCGACAGCGGTGGCAACTACGGGCACGCGGGCGCGGCGCTCTGTGCGCTCACGCTGATCGCCTCCGCCGCAGGCGCGGTGACGACCTTGCTGCTGCGGCGCCAGCACCAGCCGCGCAGCGCCACGCCGCCGCGCGCCGTGCCACTGCGCGAAGCGCTCGCCCCGATGCGCGACGAATCCGGTCGCCGGCTGCTGGCGTTCCAACTCGCCTGGAGCGCCGCCAGCGGCGTCGCCGCGGCGTTCTATCCGCTGCACATGATCGGCAACCTGCGCATGGGCTTCGCGCGGATGGCGCTCTACGCCGCCGCCATCGCCGCCTTCAAGATGGTGGCGGCGCCGCTCTGGGGGCGCACCCTGGATCGCCACGGCGCGCGCCCCATCCTCGCCATCTGCTCGTTCCTGCTCTGCCTCTCCCCGCCGCTCTGGCTCTTCGCCTCGGAAGGGAGTCTCGGGGTGCTGGCGCTGGACGCAGCCATCAACGGCGTCGCCGCGGCGGGCCTCTCGCTCGCCACCTTCTCGCTGCCCATCGCCCTCTCACGACCCGCGACCCGATCGTTCTACGTGGCTGCGGTGGCTGCCGCGGGAGGTCTGGCGGCCGGCCTCGGCTCCGCGGCAGGCGGGTTTTCGGTGAGGTTCCTTCCCGGCGCCTGGTCGCTATTGGGGCGCCCGCTGGTGGCGGCGCACGCGCTCTTCCTGCTGGGTGCCGGCGCCCGCTTCGCCGCCGCATTTCTCGCCCTGCGCATCATCGAACGTCCCGCGGCAGAGGTGCTGGAACTTCCGCTCCCTGCCGCGCCCGGGCGTGCGAAGCTGTCGGCGTGACGTTCGACTGCCAAGCCTGCGGCGCCTGCTGCTGCAACACTGACGAGAACCGCGCTGAGAAGTACGTCGACTACGTGGAGGTGAAGCGGCGCGGGCCCCTGCTCTCGCATCCGCGGCTGCTGCGCAAGCTCACTGTGGTCAACGCCGAGGGCGAGCGGCACATGAAGCTGCGCGGCGCGGAGCAGCGCTGCGCGGCGCTGGAGGGAAAGCTGGGCGATCGCGTCTCCTGCACCATCTACGATCTGCGTCCCGCGGCCTGCCGGACGGTGAAACCCGGCTCCAAGGAATGCCGCCAGGACCGCCGCGAACGCGGCATCGACCAGGGCTCTACCCCGCCTTGAAGGCCAGGCAGATCATCCGCACCGAATCCAGCGCGTAATCCTCGCCGGAGAATCCGCCGTACACGTGGCGCAGTTGCATTCCGGCGTCGGCGAGCAGCGCGGCGATCTCGGTCAGCGTGTAGAGGCGCAGCGAGTGACCCACCGAGTCGGTGCGGGCACCCGCCGCCGGGACGATCACGAACGAGGTGGTCAGCCGGCTGCGCAGCGCATCGAACGACCGCTGCTCCGCAACCAGCGTGCCGTCCTCCTCGACCCGCTGCTGGCTGGGCACGAATCCCGCCAATGCGTGCTCGCGGTTGAGCAGATCGAGCAGGAACCCCCCGCCGCGGCGCAGGACGCGCGCCACCTCCCGCAGGACGCGGGCATCCTCCGCATCGTCCTCCAGGTATCCAAAGGAGGAGAAGAGGCTGAGCACGCCGTCGACGGAGGAGCTGCGCAGCGGAAGGGCGCGCATGTCCGCGCACGCCGCCGGCAGGCCGCGCAAGGAGTCGAGATCGAGATCGATGCCGATCGCGCCCGGGATCGAGGTCAGGTGCCTGCCACGGCCGCAGCAGAGATCGACGACCCTCGCTCCTTCCCGAAGCTGGAGCGTCCGCGCGGCGAAGGCCGCTTCCCGCGCTGACCGCCCGGCTTCGAACGAGTAGAGCCGCCCGTAGTCGCCGCTGCGGAAGAACTCCACGTACCAGGGCCGCGTCACGGCGCGTAGGAGGCGATGCTTCCCTGCTGTTCCACCAGCTGCACCTCGGACACGGGAAAGCCGGCGCGGCGCGCGTGCTCGAAGATCATCCGGGCGATGTTTTCCGCCGTGGGATTGACGTCCACCTCGACGAAGGGCTCGCCCGCCGATCTCAGGACCGCGACGGCCGGGTCGTCGCGGTGCAAGAGCAGGCGGTGATCGATGGTCTCGTCGAGGAAGGCGCGCAGCGACCGCTCGATGGCATCGAAGTCCGCCACCATCCCTTGCGCATCCAGCGTGGGCGCGCGCAGCGTGACTCGGGCGAGCCCGTTATGGCCGTGCAAGCGCCCGCACTTGCCGGGATGCTTCAGCAACCGGTGCCCGTAGCAGAAGGGCAGCTCCTGCGTGACGCTGAACATGGGGCAAATTCTAGCAGTGCCCGGCCGCGCGCGCTGTCCTGCTGGCGGTGCTGGTCCGCCTCTGCTAAGCGATGCGCCTTCAGCGAAAGGACCTGCCATGAAGCGCCTCGCCCTCCTGCTCGCCTGCGCCGCTGCCTGCAAATCGGCGCCTCCCGCCGCGCCGGCGCCGGCAGCGGCTGCAGCTGCCAAGCCCGATGCGCGCGCCACCGCCGATGCCGTGGTGGCGGCGACCGACCGCGCCGAAGCGGATCGCAAGCTCGACCTCGGTCGCAAGCCCGCCGAGATGCTCGAGTTCCTCGGCGTCAAGCAGGGCATGAAGGTGGAGGACCTGGGCGCGGGCGGCGGCTACACCACCGAGCTCCTCGCCCGCGCGGTGGGGCCGGACGGCGTCGTCTACATGCAGAACGATCCGCGCTGGATGTCGTTCCTCAAGGATCGAATCGCCGAGCGGCTCACCCACCCGGCAATGAAGAACGCCGTCCGCGTCGACGTGCCGTTCGACGACCCGGCGCCGCCCGGGGTCAAGGACCTCGACCTGGCGGTGCTCAACGTCATCTACCACGACATCGCCAACATGCCGGTCGACCGCGTGCGCATGAACCAGGTCATCTTCAACGCGCTCAAGCCCGGCGGCGTCTACGTGGTGATCGACTCCAGCGCCAAGGACGGCAGCGGCCTCTCCGCCACGCAGTCGCTCCATCGCATCGACGAGAAGGTGGTGAAGGAGGAGGTCACCAAGGCCGGCTTCAAGCTGGGCGGCGAAGGCAACTTCCTCCGCAACCCGGAGGACACCCGCGACTGGAACTCGTCGCCGCAGGCGGCCGAACAGGCGGGCAAGCGCGGTCAGAGCGATCGATTCGCGCTCAAGTTCGTGCGGCCGCAAGGATCGCAGGCCCAGATCGTGCCGCCGCATCTACGGCTCCCCCCCGGCGCGCGCCCCACCCGCGTCACCGCCGAGCTGACCGTCGATCCCACCAAGGACTCATTTTCCGGCTCGGAGGAGATGGAGCTGTCGTTGGACCAACCCACCTCCGTCCTCTGGCTCAACGCAGATCTGCTGGAGATTTCTTCCACCGAGCCGGCGTCGACGGTGATTCCCGCGCCGCCGGCTTTCGCCGGACTCCAGTTCGCCCAGCCGCTTGCCGCGGGAAAGACCACCGTGAAGATCGCCTGGACCGGCAAGCTCTCGCGCACCGACAACGAGGGCGCTTACCGGCAGGAGGAGAACGGGGATTGGTATGTGCTCACCCAGGGCGAGCCCCTGGGCATGCGGCGCGTCTTCCCCTCGTTCGACGAGCCGTCCTTCAAGATCCCCTGGCGCATCTCGCTGCGCGTTCCCAAGGCGGACGCCGCATACTTCAACACTCCTGTCGAGGCCACCGAGGACGCCGGCGAGATGAAGGTGGTCCGCTTCGCCGAGACGAAGCCGCTGCCCAGCTACTTGCTGGCATTCGGCGTGGGCCCCTTCGAGCGCGTCGCGGGGCGCGCGCTGAAGAGCGGCGCGCCGGTGGGGGTGGTGGTCACCAAGGGGAAGGCTTCCTGGGCCAAGTACTCCGCGCAGAGCTCGCCGCAGATCATGGACGTGCTGGAGAGCTGGTTCCGCATCCCGTACCACTACCCGAAGCTGGACCTCATCGAGGTGCCGCTGGGCGGCGGCGCGATGGAGAATCCCGGCCTGATCACCTTCGCCCAGCGCATCAACCTGGCACGCCCCGGCGAGGAGACGCCCCAGTTCCACCGCCGCGCCGCCGACGTGCAGGCGCACGAGTTCGCCCACCTCTGGTTCGGCGACATGGTGACCACCGCGTGGTGGGACGACCTCTGGCTCAACGAGGCCTTCGCCACCTGGATGACCTTCCACGCCATCGAGAAGTTCGCGCCTTCCTGGGATACCCCGCAAGAGCGGGCGGACTCGATGTTGCGGGCGATGAGCACGGACCGGCTGCTCTCGGCGCGCCGGATCCGCCAGCCCATCCAGAGCGAAGGCGACATCAAGACCGCCTTCGACGGCATCACCTACCAGAAGGGCGCGGCGGTGATCCGCATGTTCGAGCAGTACGTGGGCGAGGACGCCTTCCGCGCCGGGGTGGAGTCGTATCTCAAGCGGCACGCCGACGGGAACGCCACCGCCAAGGAGTTCCTGGCCGCCATCTCCGAGGCAGCGGGCCGCGACGTGGCGGTGCCGTTCTCCACCTTCCTCGATCAGGCGGGGCTGCCGCTGGTCACCGCCAAGGTCTCCTGCGACGCGGGGAAGGGCACGCTGGAGCTGTCGCAAGCGCGTTACCTGCCGCTGGGCGCGGCGCAGACTCCGCCGCCGCCGCAGACCTGGCAGATTCCGGTCTGCGCGCGCACCGACCGCGGACGCGCCTGCACGCTGCTCACGGCGGCGACGGGAACCCTGGACCTGGGCGGCTGCCCCCGCTGGGTGATGCCCAACGCTGGCGCGTCGGGCTACTACCGCACCGCGCTCGACGACCAGCAGCTGGAGAAGCTGACGCAGAACGCCGGCACGCTGACGGCAGCTGAAAAGATGATCTTCTTCTCCGACGTCTTCGCTGCCGCCCAGGCGGGTTCGCTCGACTATACGCGCGCGTTCGAGCTGGCTCGCGCGCTGGCCGGGGACAAGGATCGCCACGTCGTCCAGGGCCTTTTCCCGGCGGTCGAGTTCGCCGGGGTCCGCGGGCTCGTCTCCGAGGCGCAGCGGCCGAAGTACGCCGCCTGGGTGCGGGACACCTTCGGCAAGCGCGCCCTCGCGCTGGGATTCGCAGAGCGCAAGGGCGAGAGCGAGGACGCGCGCTTCCTCCGGCCCTTGCTGCTCGGCCTGGTGGGCGATCAGGGTGAGGATCCCGCCGTGCGTGCCCAGGCGAGAAAGGTCGCGGATCGCTGGCTTGCGGACCACAAGACGACCAGCCCGGAGCTGGCGGCGGAGGCGCTCTTCCTCTCCGCCATCGCCGGCGACGCGGCGTATTACGACAAGCTGCACGCAGCCGCGAAGGCCGAGAAAGGCCGGGTGGAGCGGCAGCGCATCCTCTCGGCCATGGGCGACTTCCGCGATCCGGCGCTGGTCCAGCAGGGATTCCGCATCGCGATGGGCGACGAGTTCGATCCCCGCGAGTCCATCCAGCTGGTCTGGGGTCCCTCGAGGGATCCGCGCACGCGCCAGGCGGCGCTGGAGTTCGTCGACCAGAACTTCGATGCCATCGTCGCGCGCATGCCGCGCGATTACGGCGCCGGCCTGGTGGCCATCGGGAGCGGCTTCTGCGACGACTCGCACGCGCAGGCGCTGGAAAAGTCGTTCCGACCGCGGGCCCGCGCCTTCCCCGGCGGAGATCGCCGCTTCGCCCAGGCGGTCGAGCTGGTGAGGCAGTGCGCCGCCTTCCACATCAAGGCCGGACCCGCGCTGGCGGCGTGGCTGGAGCAGCGCACGCCCGAGGCGCAGCTGCACCCGGTGCACCGGTCGAAGTACTGATATGGAACGACCCGTCAACCTCCCTCGTCGCTTGCTCTAGTTTTTCCTTTCGTGCGCCAAGGTGGAGCAGAATAGCCAGCGGCCGGGCGGTAAGCTCGACGGTTGATCACTCTGATATTCGCGGATCGAGCGC
>DASRTX010000177.1:0-2289 GCA_035655715.1 Myxococcales bacterium
TTCGGCAGGTGATGGAAATACCAGGAGAGCGGGTTCGGCATCGGCTGCGTCTCGTGGTGATAGTAGAGGCAGGTGAGATCGCGCCAGCACTTGTCGCCGCGCAGCTTGATCAGGCCCGCGCCAAACTCGAGGCGGAAGAGCAGCCAGCGAAAGAGCCACAGGATCGGCGCCACCAGCTGTGCGAAGTGGCTGCCCAGCACCTCGATGCGGTGCAGCGGCTTGGGCAGATGGTGGAAGTACCAGGAGAGCGGATTGGGCATGGGCTGCGTCTCGTGGTGGTAGTAGAGGCAGGTCAGGTCGCGCCAGCAGCGATCGCCCCGCATCTTGATCAGCCCGGCGCCGAACTCGAGGCGGAAGAGCAGCCAGCGGAAGAGCCAGATGATGGGCGCGGGGACCGCGGTCCAGGCGGGCCCGAGGAAGGCGGCGAGAAAACCCGCCTCGAGCAGCAGAGACTCCCAGCCGAAGCCGTAGAAGGTCTGGCCCACGTTGACGATGGACAGGTAGAGCGCCCAGACCACCAGCCAGAGGGCCAGGTTGAGCAGTGCCGGCCAGCGATCGGGCAGCCCGAGCACGATGGCGAGCGAGAGCGCCATTCCCGCCGCCGCGACGAGCTTCAGCAGCCGATCGGAGTAGCCGAAATGGAACAGGCTGGGCGATCGCCAGAAGGGCACGCGCTCGAGGAAGCGCGGGACGGGAAGCAGCCCGCGCTCGCCGAGCAGCGGCACGAACTGCTCCAGCGCCACGGCGAAAGCGATGAAGTACGCGACGCCGAGGCCGCGCTGGAGCACGAGCCGCGCGATGAACGAGTCGCCTGCGTGGAACCAGCCCGGCATGGTTCGAAGCGTCGCTGCCCGGGCATCTTACAGGTCGACCGCGCTTGGATCACCTGTCAGCGCGCGCGGCGCCGCCTGCTGCGGGCGGAGTTTCGGGGACACCATACGTAATTGGTCGTATCGTGTCCCCGAATTACAGGGAGGCGCCTCCGTCGACGGCGATGTACTGGCCGGTGGCGTGGCGGGAGGCGTCCGAGGCGAAATAGACCGCGATGCCCTTGAGGTCCTGGTCGCCGCCCAGCCGGTGCAGGGGCGTGGAGGCGATCACCGCCTCACCGATCACCTCCAGCAGCCCGCGCGACATCTTCGAAGGGAAGAAGCCGGGGCAGATGGCGTTCACGTTGATGTCGTACTTGCCCCACTCCGCCGCCAGGGCGCGGGTGAAGTGGAGCACCGCGGCCTTGCTCGTGTTGTACGCGATGGTCGTCATCCCGCTGCCGTGCGCGCGCAGCCCCGCCACCGACGACATGTTGATGATCTTCCCCTTGCGCCGCGGGATCATGCTGCGGCGGCCCACCTCCTGGGTGAGGAAGAACATCGCATCCACGTTGAGGTTCATCACCTTGTTCCACGCCTCGGCCGGATGTTCCTCCGCGGGCGCGCCCCAGGTCGTCCCCGCGTTGTTCACCAGGATGTCCACGTTGCCGTAGCGCTCCAGCACGCGGTCCACCATGCCGGGGATGGTGTCGAACTTCGACAGATCGCCCGCCACCGTCAGCACCTCGAAGCCGCGCTTGGAAAGGTGCGCCGCCGCCTCGTCGAGCTCGCCCTGCTTGCGGGCGGTGATGGCCAGCTTCGCGCCCGACTCGCCCAGGGCCTCGGCGACTTGAAGTCCCAGCCCCCGCGAGCCTCCCGTGATCAACGCCACCTTGCCGGAAAGATCGAACAGCTCCTTGACGCTCATCTCGGCCTCTCTTCCGCGCCAAAGGCGCGGGACACGCGCGCAAAGATTCCACTCGCGCGCAGGATCCGCTTCTCTCCCACCCACAGCTGGCAGCTCGCGAACGCCAGGCGCGCTCCCATCTTCTGCACCTCGACGCGAGCCTCCACCCAGTCGCCCGCCCGCGCCACGTCGATGAAGTCGGTGCCCAGGTTCACGGTGACGAACGGCTCCGGCGGCGTCTGCGCGGTCGCCAGCACGATGCCCAGCGCGCTGTCCGCCAGCGTCACCAGCATGCCGCCATGGGCCACTCCGCGCGTGTTGAGGTGGCCCTCCTCGATGCGCATCGCGATCGCCATCGCGCCGCCCTCCTCCTTGACGTACAGCGGTCCCAGCGAGGAGAGGAACGGGCTGTTGAACCGCTCCAGCGCGTGGAAGCCGTGCGGGATGGCAATCGGTGCGGTCAAGGTGTCCCTCGCTTCAAGCGCCCAGCCTGTCGATGCGACCCTTCGCCAACGCGCGGTCGGACTGCTGCGCCATCACCCGCACCCAATCGATCAGGCTGGCGAAGCGCGG
>DASRTX010000178.1:0-18406 GCA_035655715.1 Myxococcales bacterium
CGACCGTCGCGTCTGCGCCCAGCGGGCTCGCCGACTGGAGCAGCGGCGCGCCGGCACGGGGCGCTTGCGCGTCGACAGCCTCGCGCAGCGCTGCCCCGTCGAAGAGGGGACCGGCGAGCAGCAGCGTCCCCATGGCGTGGAAGCGGCCGAATCGCTCGCGCAGCGAACCATGGGCCGCGTCCAGCAGCCAGGCTTCGTCGAGCAGCGGCTTGCCTTCGCGCCGGATGGTGATCGCGCTGCTGCAGCGCACGAAATCCCAGCGATCGCGGCCCGCCGAGAGCACGTCCCAGAGCAGAAGCGACGCCCCCCCAGCCAGGTCCACCCCGGTCCGCTGCTCGAACCTGGCGCCGCCGAAGCAAGCCGCAGGCGCCGGCACCAGCAAGAGGGCGCCGTCTTCCTCGACGCGGGCGGTGGTCTCGCAGCGGCAGCCTGCCGGAGGAGCCGGGGTCCCCCCGGCGACGGGCGGAGGCCGAAGGCCGGAGCATCCGGACGAGCGGAACACGCGCGTAGGGCCCTGCGTGGTGACGAGCGCGCGCGCTCCCTTGCCCACCTCGACGCGCAGCTCGATCGCGTCGCCGTCCACCAGCCCGCCTCCCAGCGTGCTGGTGTACGCCCAGGCCGCGGACCCGTGGTTGCGCGGAGTGAGGAAGCGCAGCGGGCTCTCCGCATAGGCGGTTCGCACGGCGGTGGCGGCGCCGGCGCGCTCGAAGGCGAGATGGCCGCGCGCGGTCACGGCGCTGGTTGTACCGCGAATCACAGCGCCAGGTGCCGCCTGGCCTGCGCCGGATCGAGGTCGGCGATGCGCCCGCGCATCACGATCTCGCCGCGCGAGAGGATGGCGTAGTGCTCGGCCAGCTCCAGCGCGAACTCGAGATACTGCTCGACCAGCACCAGCGTGACGCCCCGCTCGAGCAGGGTGCGCAAGACGCGGCCGATCTCCTTGATGGTGGAGGGCTGGATGCCCTCGGTGGGCTCGTCGAGCAACAGCATGCGCGGGCGGGAGACCAGCGCCCGGGCGATGGCCAGCTGCTGCTGCTGGCCACCAGAAAGATCGCCGCCGCGCCGCCGCTGCATGGTGCGCAGGATGGGGAAGAGCTCCTCCAGCTCCTCCCTCGGCGCCAGCGCGCCCTTCGCCGCCGCCTCGCCGACGGCGAGGTTCTCGGCCACGGTCAGCCGGGAAAAGATCTCCCGTCCCTGCGGCACGTAGGCGATGCCGCGGCGCGCCCGCTGCCAGGACGGGAGGCGGGTGACGTCTTCGTCCTCCAGCCGCACCGAGCCCGATCGCACCGGCAGCTCGCCCATCAGGCAGCGCAAGAGCGTGGTCTTGCCCACGCCGTTGCGCCCGAGCAGCGCCGTGCAGGTCCCCCGGGGCACGTCGAGATCGATGCCGCGCAGCGTGTGGCTGCCGCCGTAGAACTGGTTGAGCCCGCGGACGGAGAGCATCAGCGCCCCAG
The DNA here is from genome assembly GCA_035655715.1 of Myxococcales bacterium. GTDB lineage: Bacteria > Myxococcota > Myxococcia > Myxococcales > 40CM-4-68-19 > 40CM-4-68-19. The sequence continues at coordinate 1,455 of DASRTX010000178.1, forward strand.
GTACACTTCGACGACGCGCGGGTCGTCTCGCACCGCATCCATGCTGCCCTCCACCAGCACGCGGCCCTCGTGGAGCACGGTCACCTTTTCCGCGATGCTCTCGACGAAGCGCATGTCGTGCTCGACCACCACCAGGGAATGCCTGCCCGAGAGCGACTTGAAGAGCTCGCCGGTCCGCGCCGTCTCCTCGTCGGTCATCCCCGCCACCGGCTCGTCGAGCAAGAGCAGCAGCGGGTCCTGCACCAGCAGCATGCCGATCTCCAGCCACTGCTTCTCGCCGTGCGAGAGGAGGTCGGCTTTCAGATCGGCCTTGGCGCGCAGGCCGATCTGATCGAGCACCTCGCCGATGCGCGTCTGTCGTGCCTGGCTCCGCCGCGCCCGCAGCGTGGGCAGCACGCGCTTGTCGGTCTTCAGCGCCAATTCGAGGTTTTCGAAGACGGTGTGGTTCTTGAAGACGGTGGGCTTCTGGAACTTGCGGCCGATGCCGGCGTCGACGATCTCGGGCTCCGAGAGCTGCGAGAGGTCGTTGTCCTGGCCGAAGAAGACGTCCCCGGAGTCGGCGCGCGTCTTGCCCGTGATCACGTCCATCAGCGTGGTCTTTCCCGCGCCGTTGGGCCCGATGATGCAGCGCAGCTCGCCGGGCTCGACGATCATGCTGAGCGTGTCCAGGGCGCGAAAGCCGTCGAAGCTCACCGTCACGCCGGACAGGTAGAGGACGGGCCCCTTGGGCGTGTCGAGGTTCAAGGCTTCTCCTCGAACTTGCGGCGCAGGAGGCCGACGACCCCGTCCGGCAGCCAGCGCGTGACCACGACGAAGACGAGCCCCAGCGCGAAGAGCCACAGCTCCGGGAAGGCCATCGTGAGGAAGCTCTTGGCGCCGTTGACCAGGGCCGCGCCCAGCACGGGGCCGAGCAGCGTGCCCCGCCCGCCCACCGCCACCCAGATGGCGATCTCCACCGAGTTGGCGGGCGACATCTCCGAAGGGTTGATGATGCCCACCTGCGGCACGTAGAGCGCGCCGGCCAGGCCGCAGAGCACCGCCGACAGCGTCCAGACGAAGAGCTTGAAGCGCACCGGATCGTAGCCGCAGAAGCGTAGCCGATCCTCCGCGTCGCGGATGGCGGTGAGCACGCGGCCGATCTTGTTGCCGACCAGGAAGCGGCCAGCGATGACCGCGAGGAAGAGCAGGGTGGCGCTGGCGGCGAGCAAGGCCGCGCGCGTGGCGGGGCTCGCCAGGGGATGGCCGAGGATGCGCTTGAAGTCGGTGAAGCCGTTGTTGCCGCCGAACCCGGTCTGGTTGCGGAAGAAGAGCAGCATGAACGCGTAGGTGAGCGCCTGGGTGATGATGGAGAAGTAGACCCCGCGGATGCGCGAGCGGAACGCGAACCAGCCGAAGACGAAGGCGAGCAGGCCGGGAGCGAGGACCACCAGCGCGGCCTGCTGCGCGAAATGCTCCGAGCCGCGCCAGTACCAGGGGAGCTCCTTCCAGTCGAGGAAGACCATGAAGTCGGGCAGCAGCGGGTTGCCGTAGACGCCGTCGCTGCCGATGGCCCGCATCAAGTACATGCCCATCGCGTACCCGCCCAACGCGAAGAAGAGGCCGTGGCCCAGGCTGAGGATGCCGGTGTAGCCCCACACCAGATCCATCGCCAGCGCCACCGTGGCGTAGCAAGTCATCTTGCCTGCCAGCGTGACGGTGTACGACGAGAGGTGCAGCGCGCTCGACTCGGGGACGGCCAGGTGCAGCAGCGGAACTGCGACGGCGAGCAGGACATATCCGCCGGCCACCGCGCCCCAGACGTGCGGCGGAAAGAGCGAGCGCAGCGGACCCGCCCGCTGCGCCGTCGCCGGCCGCGAATCCTCCGCCAGCGCGGGGAAGGCCCGCGCGATGTCGCTCACCGCTCCTCCGCCGCGGCGCGACCGCGCAGCGCGAAGAGGCCCTGCGGCCGCCGCTGGATGAAGAGGATGATGAAGGCCAGCACCGCGATCTTCGCCAGCACGGCGCCCGCGGTGGGCTCGAGCAGCTTGTTGACGATGCCCAGGCCCGCGGCGGCGATGACGGTGCCGGCGAGCTGGCCCACGCCGCCCAGCACCACCACCATGAAGCAGTCGACGATGAAGCCCTGCCCGAGGTCCGGGCCCACGTTGCCGATCTGCGAAAGCGCGCAGCCGCCCAGTCCGGCGATGCCGGCGCCGAGCGCGAAGGCGAGCAGGTCCACCCGCGGCGTGGGCACACCCAGGCCGGCGGCGCGCTGGCGGTCCTGGGTGACCGCGCGCACGAGGAGGCCGAGGCGCGTGCGGGTCAACAGCGCCCAGACCAGGAGCAGCACCGCCGCGGCGAAGAGGAGGATGACCACGCGGTTCCAGGGAACCACCAGGCCGGGCAGCGGCGAGAACCCGCCCGACATCCACACCGGATTTGCCACCTCTACGTTCTGCGCCCCGAAGGCGACGCGGACAGCTTGCATCAAGAGCAGGCTCGCACCCCAGGTTGCGAGCAGCGTCTCCAGCGGGCGGCCGTAGAGCTTGCGCACCACCAGGAGCTCGAGGACCACGCCGACCAGCGCCGCGGCCAGGAACGAGAGGGGGACCGCCGCCAGCAAGTACCACCCGAGCGCCGCTGGCGCGGCGTGCCGGAAGGCGCCCTGCACCAGCCAGGTGGCGTAGGCGCCCACCATGAGCAGCTCGCCGTGCGCCATGTTGATCACGCCCATCAATCCAAACGTGATGGCCAGTCCCAGCGCCGCCAACAACAGAATGCTGCCGAGGCTCAGGCCGCTGAAGACGAGGCCGGCCATCTCCGCCCGGCGCAGCGACGACTCGATCTTCTCCACCGCGTCGCGGATGGCGGCCGCGATCTTTGCATCCTTCTCGCCGCCCAGCCGCTGCACCAGGAGCCGCTTGCTGGCGGCCCCGGGAGCCCGTCGCAGCTCGTCCACCGCGGCGAGGCGCCGCGCCGGGTCCGGCGAGGCCAGCGCGAGTGATGCCTCCGCCGCCGCCAGGGCCTCGCGCACCTGCCGGTCCTTCTCCAGCCTGCGCGCGGTCGCGACCTGCTCGATCAACCCGGCGTCGCCCGAGTCCTGCACGGCGCGCGCGGCCGCCAGCCTGCGGGCCGGCTCCTCCGCCCGCAGATCGAGCACCGCCAGCGCGCGCAAGAGCACCCGGCGGAGCCGATTGTTGATCGACACCTTGTCCATCTCGCCCGCGGCAGCAGGCGCTCCGGTGCGCGCATCGCGAAACTGCCCGTCCTCCTCGATCAGCGCGGTCCCGTCCGCGGCGGCATACAGCCTGCCGTCGAGGAGGGCGCGCAGCGCCGGCGCAGCCGCGAGATCGCTCCGGGAGACTACCGCCGCGATGGCCTGCTCGCGCGCCGCCGCGTCGTCGCCGGCCAGGGCGGCGAGGGTCTGCGGGTCCGCCGAGGCGGCGAGCAGCGCCGCGGCGAGAGCGGTCCCCCTCACTGCTGGATCCGCGGCCGCGCCGGGGCGGCGGTCGCGCGCGCCGGCGCGCTGGGGGTCTTCATCGGCTACTTCCCCGCGTGCTTCTCGTTGCCGGGGATGAAGGGGCTCCAGGGCTGCGCGCGGACCGGCTTGTCCGTCTTCCACACCACGTCGAACTGCCCGTCGCCCTGCACCTCGCCGATCAGCACCGGCTTCCAGAGGTGGTGGTTGGTCTCGTCCATCTTCAGCGTGAAGCCGGAGGGCGCGGCGAAGGTCTGCCCGCCCATCGCCTTGCGCACGTCGTCGACCTTGACGGACCCGGCCTTCTTCACCGCCTGCGCCCACATGTGGATGCCGACGTAGGTGGCCTCCATCGGATCGTTGGTGACGCGCGAGTCGCCGCCGGGCAGCTTGTTCTTCTTGACGTACGCCTTCCACTTCTCGATGAAGGGGGCGTTCTGCTTGTTCTTCATCGACATGAAGTAGTTCCAGGCGGCGAGGTGGCCGACCAGCGGCTTGGTGTCGATGCCGCGCAGCTCCTCCTCGCCCACCGAGAAGGCCACCACCGGGATGTCGGTGGCCTTGAGGCCCTGGTTGCCCAGCTCCTTGTAGAAGGGCACGTTGGAGTCGCCGTTGATGGTGGAGACGACCGCGGTGTGGCCGCCGGCGCCGAAGGTTTTGATCTGCGCCACGATGGTCTGGTAGTCGCTGTGGCCGAAGGGCGTGTACGTCTCCTGGATGTCGCTCTCCGCGACACCCTTCGACTTGAGGAAGGCGCGCAGGATCTTGTTGGTGGTGCGCGGGTAGACGTAGTCGGTGCCCAGGAGGAAGAAGCGGGTGGCGCCGCCGCCCTCCTTGGACATGAGGTATTCCACCGCCGGGATGGCCTGCTGGTTGGGCGCCGCGCCCGTATAGAAGACGTTCTGCGAGAGCTCCTCGCCTTCGTACTGCACCGGGTAGAAGAGGAGCCCGTTCAGCTCCTCGAAGACGGGAAGCACCGACTTGCGCGACACCGAGGTCCAGCAGCCGAAGACCGCCGCCACCTTCTCCTGTGTGAGCAGCTGCCGCGCCTTCTCGGCGAAGAGCGGCCAGTTGGAGGCGGGATCCACCACCACCGGCACCAGCTTGCGGCCAAGCACGCCGCCCTTGGCGTTGATCTCGTCGATGCTCATCAGCGCCACGTCCTTGAGCGACGTCTCGCTGATGGCCATGGTGCCGGAGAGCGAGTGGAGGATTCCCACCTTGATGGGCTCCTCCGCGCGCGCGGGAGCGAAGGCGAACAGGGCGATCAGGGCCGGCGCGATCGACGCGAGCTTCTGCATGTGCGGGCTCCTTGGAGGGGCCGTCTGGTCCCCGGGCCTTCACACTGCAAGCGCAGGACCACCCATGCCGCACCGCATTCAGTCTGTGGGCCCAGCAAAGATGTCGCTCGCGCCCGACAAATTCGTCGAAATGATCGCCTCAAATGACAAAAATGAATGAAGTCAGCGAGCCGGCAAGGGCTCGATCGCAGCGCCTCGGCCGCGGAGCACGCAGAAAAAAGGTTTCACGATCAACCCAGCCTCTGCGGCGCTCTGCGTGCTCTGGAGTCGATCGGAGGCGCCAGCTCGATTGCGCCGACGATTTCGTCGGTTCCCCGATCGAGCGCGACGGATTTGTCGGAATGGGTCGCCTGGATCGGTTCTTGTCACCGGGCGCGGCGGTGCCGCGCTCAGAGAGAAGATTTGACAAGAGGATGCGGCCTGCGTTAGCGATTGATCCATGAGTTCCGCAGCTCAGCGCGCCGCAGTCCCTGCCGCCACCGCGCGCGAGCTCACGCTTTCCCTCTCGCTTAGCCTCGTTCTTGCCATCGGACTGCTTCCGCTCATTACCAGCGGGTGCGGGCCGCCGACCTGACCGAGGAAGTTTCCGGAAGGATCCTGGCCCCCGCACCCAACCTGGTGCGGGGGCTTTTTGTTTTCCCCGAGGCCCCTCATGTCGCAGTCCGCAGCAGCTCACCAAGAAAGAACCACTCCGCGCGAGGCGCCCGCGCCGAAGACCGGCGCGCAGATCGTCTGGGAAGCCCTGGTCCGCGAAGGCGTCGACGTCGTGTTCGGCTATCCGGGTGGCGCCATCATGCCGACCTACGACGCGCTGCCGGGATATCCCGTGCGGCACGTGCTGGTCCGGCACGAGCAGGGGGCGGCTCACATGGCCGACGGCTACGCGCGCGCCTCGGGCCGCGTCGGCGTCTGCATCGCCACCTCGGGGCCGGGAGCGACCAACCTCGTCACCGGCATTGCCACCGCGATGCTCGACTCTTCGCCGATGGTCTGCATCACCGGCCAGGTGTCGTCCACCGCGCTGGGCACCGACGCTTTCCAGGAAGTCGACATCACCGGCATCACGCTGCCGATCACCAAGCACAGCTATCTGGTCACCCGCGCGGAAGAAGTGGGACCCACGCTGCGCGAGGCCTTCGCGCTGGCGCGGTCGGGCCGGCCCGGCCCCGTGCTGGTGGACATCACCAAGGACGCGCAGCAGGGACGCGCGGTGTTCGACGGCGAGGCTCCACCTCTCCGGCTTCCCCGCAGGCCTCCGCTGCGCGCCGCCCACGGCGACCTCGCGCGCGCGGCCGCGCTGATCGATGCCGCCGAGCGGCCGCTCATCCTCGCCGGGCAGGGCGTGGTCAAGGCCGAGGCGAGCGAGCTCCTCCGGGCCTTCGTGGAGAAGACGGGCATCCCGGTGGCCTCCACGCTGCTCGGCCTGGGCGGCTTCCCCGCCTCGCACCCGCTCAGCCTGGGGATGATGGGCATGCACGGCGAGGCCTGGGTCAACACCTCGCTGCAGGAGTCGGATCTGCTGATCGCGCTGGGGATGCGCTTCGACGATCGCGTCACCGGCAAGCTGCAGACCTTCGCGGTGCACGCGAAGAAGATCCACGCCGAGATCGATCCCTCGGAGATCAACAAGAACGTCAAGGTGGACGTGGCGTTGCCGGGAAATCTGAAGACGACGCTGGAGCAGCTGCTGCCCGCGGTGCAGCCCCGCGCCCGCGCGCAGTGGGTGGAGCGCATCTCCGCGCTGCGCAGCGAGGCCTCGGGCCGCGACGTGCAGTCCATCCCCGACAACGGCCGCCTGCTGGCGCCGCACGTGCTGCATGATCTTTGGAAGCTCACCGAGGGCAAGGCGCTGGTGGTCACCGACGTCGGCCAGCACCAGATGTGGGAAGCGCAGTACTACAAGCACGAGCGGCCGCGCTCGCTGCTCACCTCCGGCGGGCTGGGCACCATGGGGTTCGCTCTCCCCGCCGCCATGGGCGCGCGCTTCGCCCGGCCCCGCGACGAGATCTGGGTCATCGCCGGCGACGGCGGGTTCCAGATGACCAACTGCGAGCTGACCACCTGCGCGCAGGAAGGGCTCAAGATCAACATCGCCATCATCAACAACGGCTACCTGGGGATGGTGCGGCAGTGGCAGGAGTTCTTCTACAACCGCCGCTACGTGGCCACGCCGCTGCGCAGCCCCGACTTCGTGCTGCTGGCGCAGGCGCACGGCCTCACCGGCTTGCGGGTCACCCGCCGCGACGAGATCCCCGCTGCCGTCGAGCGGGCGCGCGCCGACCCCGGCACCGTGGTGATCGACTTCCGCGTCGAGCAGGAGGAGGCCGTCTATCCGATGGTGCCGGCCAACGCCGACCTGCGCGACATGATCCGCCGGCCTGCGCTGGAGGTGGATCCGTGAGCGCCGTGTCCGCCGACGCCGCGCGCCCCGGGCGCCGCACCGCGCAGACGCTGATCGCGTACGTGCAGGATCGCCCGGGAGCGCTCAACCGCGTGGTCTCCCTCTTCCGGCGGCGCGGCTTCAACATCGACTCGCTGACGGTGGGCCGCACCGAGCGCGCCGGGATCTCGCGCCTCACGCTGGTGGTCCAGGCCGACGACGAGACGGCGCACAGGCTGGAGTCCAACCTGTACAAGCTGGTGGACATCCTCCACGTCGAGGACGTCAGCGAAACCGCCGCCGTCACCCGCGAGCTCGCCTTCGTCAAGGTGGCGACGCCGGCAGAGCGCCGATCGGAGCTGCTGCAGCTCTGCGCCACCTTCCGCGCCCGGGTGGTCGACATGGCGCCCTCTTCCATCATCGTCGAGATCACCGGCGCGCCGGAGAAGCTCGACGGTCTCATCGAAGTGCTGCGGCCATTCGGCATTCTGGAAATGGTCCGCACCGGGGCGGTGGCCATGGTGCGCGGCCCGCAGCCCGGTTCCCTTCCCGAAGTATTGGATCCCGAAGTGCTGGAGGTTGCAACATGAGCCAGACCGACCGCGTCCTCGTCTTCGACACCACCCTGCGCGACGGAGAGCAGGCGCCCGGCGCCAGCATGAACCTCGCGCAGAAGCTCCAGGTCGCGCGGGCGCTCGCCACCCTCGGCGTAGACATCATGGAGGTCGGCTTCCCGGTCGCCTCGCCCGGCGATTTCGCGGCGGTGCAGGCGGTGGCGCAAAAAGTGGAAGGCCCGGTGATCTGCGCCTTGGCGCGGGCCAACCGGCCGGACATCGACGCCGCCCTGCAGGCGCTCCAGCCCGCGCCGCGCAGGCGCGTCCACGTCTTCCTCGCCACCAGCCCCATCCACCGGCAGCACAAGCTGCGCATGTCGACCGCCGACGTGGTGCGGGTGTCCTCGGGCGCCATCGAGTACGCGCGGGAGCGGTGCGAGGACATCGAGTTCTCCGCCGAGGACGCGGCCCGCACCGAGCCCGACTTCCTGGTGGAGGTGGTGGAGCGCGCCATCGAGGCCGGCGCCACCACCATCAACATCCCCGACACGGTGGGCTACGCCGTTCCGGCGCAGTTCGGCGGGCTGATCGAGCATCTGCGCGCGAACGTGCGCGGCATCGAGAAGGTTGTCCTCAGCGTCCATTGCCACGACGACCTGGGGCTGGCGGTGGCCAACAGCCTCTCGGCGCTGCAGGCCGGCGCGCGGCAGGTGGAGTGCACCATCAACGGCATCGGCGAGCGCGCCGGCAACTGCTCGCTGGAGGAGGTGGTGATGGCCATCCGCACGCGCAGCGACTACCTGCGCCTGCACACCGCCGTGCGCACGCAGAACCTCTGCGCCGCCAGCCGCACGGTGGCAGCCGCCACCGGCTTCCACGTGGCCCGCAACAAGGCGGTGGTGGGGCAGAACGCGTTCGCGCACGAGTCCGGCATCCACCAGCACGGGATGCTCCAGAACGCCGACACGTACGAGGTGATGCGGCCCGAGGACGTGGGCTTCGGCAGCACCAATCTGGTGCTGGGCAAGCACAGCGGCCGCCACGCGCTGGCCAGCCGGCTGCGGGAGCTCGGCCACGACCTGACGCCGGATCAGGTGGACCGCGCCTTCGAGGAGCTGAAGAAGCTGGCCGACCGCAAGAAGGAGATCTACGACGGCGATCTGGACGCGCTCCTGGTGAACCTCTTCCAGAACGGCGCGGGCGCGGGCCGCTGGCAGCTGGTCAGCCTCAACGCGGTGAGCGGGACGGGCACGCTGCCCAGTGCGGCGGTGTCGTTGCTCCGCCGCGACGGCCGCAAGCTGGACGAGGCCGCCACTGGCGACGGCCCGGTGGACGCGGTCTTCAAGTGCATCGAGCGGATCACCGGCGTGAAAGCGCGGTTGCGCGAATTCCAGATCTCCAGCGTCACCGCCGGCGAGGACGCGCAGGGACAGGTGATGGTGGTGGTGGAGCACGAGGGGCGCACCTACCGCGGGCGCGGCCTCAACACCGACATCGTCATGGCCAGCGCCGAGGCGTACCTCGAGGTGGTCAACCGCATCGCCGCCGGCCGCCTGCCGCGGACGGCCCCGGCGGCGCCGGAGGTGATCTGTGGCGCGGTCTGAGCCGCGGACCCTCTTCCGGAAGATCTGGGACGCCCACGTGGTGTCCCCGGAGACCGCCGACACCCCGGCGGTGCTCTATGCCGATCTGCACCTCGTGCACGAGGTCACCTCTCCGCAGGCTTTTGCCGCGCTCCGGGGGCGCGGCATCCGCGTCCGGCAGCCGGGGCGCACAGTGGCGACGATGGATCACTCCACGCCGACCACGGTGCGCCCCGGCTCCGGCCGGTTTGCGGTCGAGGATCCCCAGTGCGCGGCACAGCTCGCGGAGCTGGAGACCAACTGCGCCGAGTTCGGCATCGAGCTGCACAAGCTGGGCAGCGAAGGCCAGGGCATCGTGCACGTGATCGGTCCGGAGTTGGGCCTCACCCAGCCGGGGATGACGGTGGTCTGCGGGGACAGCCACACCAGCACGCACGGCGCCTTCGGGGCCTTCGCCTTCGGCATCGGCACCAGCGAGGTGGCGCACGTCCTCGCCACGCAATCCCTGCTGCAGCGCGAGCCGCGCACGCTGGAAGTGCGGATCACCGGGGCTCTGCGGCCCGGGGTCACCGCCAAGGACCTGGCGCTGGCCGTCGTCTCGCGCCTGGGCGTGGCGGGCGGCGCGGGGCAGGTCATCGAGTACACGGGCAGCGCAATCCGCGCGCTCTCCATGGAAGGCCGGATGACGGTGTGCAACATGTCCATCGAGGCGGGAGCGCGCGCCGGAATGGTCGCGCCGGACGACACCACGTTCGAGTACCTGGCCAACCGTCCGCGCGCGCCGCGCGGCGAGGCGTGGGACCGGGCGCTTCTGCGCTGGCGCACGCTGCCCACCGATGCGGAGGCCGTCTATCACCGCACCGTCTCCATCGACGCGGACGCGCTGGAGCCGACCATTACCTTTGGGACGAACCCCGGCATGTCGGCGCCGGTCACCGGCGTGGTGCCCGACCCCGGCGCGCTGGGCGACGGCGCGCAGCGCGGCGCGCTCGACCGCGCTCTCCGTTACATGGGCCTGCGGCCCGGCCAGCCGCTGCTCGGCCATCCCATCGACGTGGTCTTCATCGGGAGCTGCACCAACTCGCGCATCGAGGACCTGCGCGACGCCGCCGCCATCTTCCGCGGCCGTCACGTCTCGCCGCGCGTGCGCGCGCTGGTGGTTCCGGGGTCGGCCCGCGTCAAGCGCGCGGCGGAAGCCGAAGGGCTGGACCGGGTCTTCCGCGAGGCCGGCGCAGAGTGGCGCGAGCCCGGCTGCTCGATGTGCATCGCGATGAACGGCGATCAGCTGCAGCCCGGCGAGTCGGCGGTGAGCACCAGCAACCGCAACTTCGAAGGCCGCCAAGGCCCCTCCGGGCGCACCTTCCTCGCCAGCCCCGCGACTGCGGCGGCCGCCGCCGTGGCGGGCGCCATCGCCGACCCGCGGAGGCTCTCGTGACCGGGCTGCAACCCTTCCGCCGGCTCGAGTCGCAGACGGTGGTGCTGGCGCGCCCCGACATCGACACCGACCAGATCATCCCGGCCCGCTTCCTCAAGGGCACCACCCGGGACGGCCTGGGAAAGCACCTCTTCGCCGGCTGGCGCTACGACGAGCAAGGCCGCCCGCGGCCGGAATTCCCCCTCAATCGCGCGGCGGCGCGCGGCGCACAGGTGCTGGTGGCGGGCGCCAACTTCGGCTGCGGCTCCTCGCGCGAGCACGCGCCCTGGGCGCTGCTCGACTACGGCTTCCGCGCGGTGATCAGCTCGTCCATCGCCGACATCTTCCGCTCCAACGCGCTCAAGAACGGCCTTTTGCCGGTGGCGGTGGACGCCGGGACACACGAGGTGCTGCTCTCGCTGGCACAGGCGCGCGTGATCATCGATCTGGAGTCCTGCTCGCTGAGCTTCGACGACGCGCGGGTCTCCTTCGCAATCGATCCCTTCTCCCGCCGCTGCATGCTGGACGGAGTGGACGAGCTCGGCTTCTTGCTCCGCCAGGACGAAGCCATCGCCGCGCACGAGCGGCGGGAGGGCGCCGACGGGTCGGCGCCCGGGCGGAGGCCGGAGGCCGGAGCATTGGAGGCAGTATGCGACGGGTGATCGCCGTCCTGCCGGGCGATGGCGTGGGCCCCGAGGTGACCGCGCAGGCCGTGCGGGTGCTGCAGGCCGTGATCTCCTGCGAGGTGCGCGAGGCGCCGGTGGGTGGAATTGCCATCGACCAATCCGGGGTGCCGCTGCCCGAACAGACCCTGGCCGTCAGCCGCGCCGCCGACGCGGTCCTGCTCGGCGCCGTTGGCGGTCCTCGCTGGGCCACGGACGCTCCCGTGCGGCCGGAGCAGGGGCTGCTCGCGCTTCGACGCGGCCTCGGCGTGTTCGCCAACCTGCGTCCCGCCTCCATCCATCCGCGGCTGGTGGCCGCCTCGCCGCTGAAAGAGACCGTGCTCCGCGGCGTCGACGTGCTGGTGGTGCGCGAGTTGACGGGAGGCATCTACTTCGGCGCGAAACGGCGCGACGCAGAGTCGGCGGAGGATCTCTGCACCTACACCGCCACGGAGATCGCGCGGGTGGTGCGGGTGGCGGCGCGCCTGGCCCGGAGCAGGCGCAAGCGGCTCACCTCCGTGGACAAGGCCAACGTGCTGGAGACCTCGCGGCTCTGGCGCGAGGTGACGGCGCGGGTCGTGCGGCAGGAATTCCCCGACGTGGCCCTCGACCACCAGCTGGTCGACTCCTGCGCGCTGCGCCTGGTGCAAGAGCCCTCCTCCTACGACGTGATCGTCACCGAGAACCTCTTCGGCGACATCCTCACCGACCTCGCCGCCGTGCTGGGAGGCTCCATCGGCATGCTGCCTTCCGCCTCGCTGGGCGAGACCGGCCCGGGCCTCTACGAACCCGTCCACGGCTCGGCGCCCGACATCGCCGGCAAGGGCATCGCCAACCCCTACGGCGCCATCGCCAGCGTGGCGCTCTTGCTGCGCCACTCCCTGAGGCTGGAACGCGAAGCCCTGGCGGTGGAAGCCGCGGTCTTCGCCGCCGTCGAGCGCGGCGCGCTCACCCCGGATCTGGGCGGCACGGCCGGCACGCGCGAAGCCGGCGACGCCGTCCTCCAGGCCCTCAAGGAGGCACGCTGATGCCGCACGATCCCCGCTCGCGCAGTCGCGCCATCACCGACGGACCGGATCGCGCGCCCGCCCGCGCCATGCTCAAGGGCATGGGGTTCAGCGACGCGGACCTCTCGCGCCCGCTGGTCGGCGTGGCCAACACCTGGACCGAGACCATGCCCTGCAACTTCCACCTGCGCCGGCTGGCGGAGCGGGTGAAGGAGGGCATCCGGGCGGCGGGCGCGACGCCGATGGAGTTCAACACCATCGCCATCAGCGACGGTGTGACCATGGGCACGGAGGGAATGAAGGCGTCGCTGGTGAGCCGCGAGGTGATCGCCGACTCCGTCGAGCTGGTCGGCCGCGGGCACCTCTTCGACGCGATGGTGGTGCTGGTGGGCTGCGACAAGACCATCCCCGGCGGCGCCATGGCGCTGTTGCGGCTGGACGTTCCTTCGCTGCTGCTCTACGGCGGCTCCATCGCCCCCGGCCGCTTCGAGGGACGCGACGTCACCATCCAGGACGTCTTCGAGGCAGTGGGCGCGCACGCCGCCGGAAAGCTGCCCATGGCCAGGCTCAAGGCGCTGGAGGACGTGGCCTGCCCGGGGAGCGGGGCCTGCGGCGGCCAGTACACGGCCAACACCATGGCGCTGGCGATGGAGGTGCTGGGCCTTTCGCCGGTGGGCTACGCCACCATTCCGGCGCAGGACGCGCGCAAGGACGAGGCGACGCGCGAGGCGGGCCGGATGGTGGTCCAGCTCCTGCGCAGCGGCAAGCGGCCGCACGAGGTGATCACCAGCGCTTCGTTCGAGAATGCCATCGCGGCGGTGGCGGCGACGGGCGGTTCCACCAACGCCGTCCTGCACCTGCTTGCGCTGGCCCGCGAGGCGGGCGTGCCGCTCTCCATCGACGACTTCGACCGCGTCAGCCACCGCACGCCGCTGATCGCCGACCTCAAGCCGGGCGGCCGCTTCACCGCGGTGGACCTGGATCGGGCAGGGGGCGTGCAGCTGGTCATGCAGCGGCTGGTCGAGGGCGCGTTCGTGGCCGGTGACGCCCGCGCCGCGGACGGCCGCCCTTGGCGCGACCACGCGGCGGAGGCGAAGGAGTCGCGCGGACAGGAAGTGGTGCGGCCGCTCCGCCAACCCATCCAGCCCACCGGCGGCCTGGTGATCCTCAAGGGCAACCTCGCCCCGGAAGGCTGCGTGGTGAAGATGTCCGGGCACGAGCGGCAGTTCCACCGCGGGCCGGCCCGCGTCTTCGAGCGCGAGGAGGACGCCTTCGCGGCGGTGCGCGAGGGGCGCATCCAGGCGGGCGACGTGGTGGTGATCCGCTACGAGGGGCCGCGGGGAGGCCCCGGGATGCGCGAGATGTTGGGTGTCACCGCCGCGTTGGTGGGCCAGGGGCTGGGCGAATCGGTGGCGCTCCTCACCGACGGCCGGTTCAGCGGCGCGACCCGCGGGCTGATGGTGGGCCACGTCGCGCCCGAGGCGGCGGTGGGCGGTCCCATCGCCGCGCTGCGCGAAGGCGACTCCGTCGTCGTCGACGTGGCCGGCCGCCGCCTCGACGTAGAAGTTTCCCAGACCGAGCTGGAGTCGCGCCTGCGCGGCTTCCGCCCGCCGCCGCCCCGGTATCCGGGCGGCGTGTTCGCGAAGTACGCAGCGCTCGTCTCTTCCGCGTCGGAAGGCGCGGTGACCCGTGTTCCAAACAGGGAGTGAAACAATGGCCAGCATCTATTACGACAAGGACGCCTCGCTCGAGCTCGTCAAAAGCCGCAAGGTGGCGGTGATCGGCTACGGCAGCCAGGGGCACGCGCACGCCCTCAACCTCAAGGAGTCGGGCGCCGACGTCCGCGTCGGGCTGCCGGAGGGCAGCAAGTCGCGCGCCAAGGCACAGGCCGCCGGGCTTCGCGTCCTCGACGTCGGAGAGGCGGCGCGCGAGGCGGACTTGATCATGGTGCTCGCGCCGGACGAGAAGCAGAAGAAGATCTACGACGAGGAGATCGGGCGCCACCTGGGCCGCGGCAAGGCGCTCTTCTTCGCCCACGGCTTCAACATCCACTACGGGCAGATCAAGCCGCCGCCCGAGGTGGACGTGGTGCTGATCGCTCCCAAGGCCCCGGGACACATGGTGCGCAGGCTCTACCAGAGCGGGCAGGGGACGCCGGCGCTGATCGCCGTCCATCACGACGCCAGCGGCCAGGCCAAGGCGCTGGGCCTCTCCTACGCGCGGGCCCTGGGCGCCACCCGCGCCGCGGTGCTGGAGACCACCTTCCGCGAGGAGACCGAGACCGACCTCTTCGGCGAGCAGGCGGTGCTCTGCGGCGGCGTCACCGGCCTCGTGCTGGCGGGCTTCGAGACGCTGACGGAGGCGGGTTACCAGCCCGAGAGCGCGTACTTCGAGTGCCTGCACGAGCTCAAGCTGATCGTGGACATGATGTACGAGGGCGGGCTCGGCTGGATGCGGTACTCGATCAGCGACACCGCCGAGTACGGCGACCTGACCCGCGGCCCGCGCCTGATCGACGAGACGGTGCGGGAGCGCATGAAGAAGATCCTCAGCGACGTGCAGGACGGCTCCTTCGCGCGCGAGTGGATCCTGGAGAACCAGGCGGGCCGGCCGGTCTTCGACAAGCTGCGCGAGCGCGGCCGCAAGCATCCCATCGAGGAGGTGGGCCGCCGACTGCGCGAGATGATGAGCTGGCTGCGCCGCGACGCCAACGAGGTCCGGTGATGGAACCCAATCCTCCCCGCATCTGGCTGAACGGGAGACTGGTCCCGCCCTCGGAGGCGCGGCTCGACTTCCTCACGCCGGCGCTGCACTACGGCGTGGCCGCTTTCGAGGGCATCCGCTGCTACCGGACGGCGCACGGGCCGGCCATCTTCCGGTTGACGGAGCACCTGGAACGCTTGCTCGGCTCCGCGCGCGTGATCGGCTTCCGCGAGTACCCCTTCAGCCTCGAGGAGCTGGCGGAGGCGTGCAAGGCGACGGTGCGCGAGAGCGGCTTCGAGGAGTGCTACATCCGGCCGCTCATCTGGCTGGCAGAGGGCGGCTGGAACCTGACCGTGGATGCCGGCAAGCCGCACACCGGCATCGCGGTCTGGGAGTGGAAGGCCTACCTGGGGCCCGAGGCGCTGGAGCGGGGCGTGCGCGCCAACGTCTCCTCGTTCACGCGTCACCACCCCAACGTGACCATGACCAAGGCGAAGATCAGCGGGAACTATCCCAACTCGGTGCTCGCCAAGACCGAGTCGCTGCGCCTCGGTTTCGACGAGGCCATCATGCTCGACGCGCAGGGGCTGGTGGCGGAGTGCACCGGCGAGAACATCTTCGTGGTGAAGCGCGGGCGGCTCACTACGCCGCCGCCCGGCGCCATCCTCGAGGGCATCACCCGCGACTCCATCCTCACGCTCGCAGCCGACCTGGGCTACGAGGTCTCGGCCCAGCCCGTCTCGCGCGACCAGCTCTACACGGCCGACGAGGTCTTCGTCTGTGGCACCGCGGCGGAGGTGGTGGGGCTGCGCGAGATCGACTTCCGGGTCATCGGCAACGGACATGGAACGCCGGTGACCCGCGCGCTCCAGGAGGCCTATTTAAAGGTGGTCCGCGGGGAGGGCGCACGGTCCCGGGGGTGGTTGTCCAGCGTGCGGGTGTGAGTGGAAGCCCGACCCAGGGCGTGGATTGGAACTTGCGCACGCCCCGCCGCGCCGGTTCCAATACCGCATGCTCCGAGCCGTTCTCGCCACCTTGATGATCTCCGCGGCCGCTCGCGCCGGCGACCGCACCATCGAAGCCATCCGCACCACTCCGGACGCGCCGCTCGCCGATTCTCCGGCGATGGCGCCCGCCGTTGCGATGCCGCAGGGCGCGTCGCGCAGTCCGGCCGCCTTCGACAACAAGAAGGACGATTCGTCGCGGCTCGTCCACGTGGGCGCGATGATCGGCGTCGGCGTCCCCCGCCCGGTCGGCGCGGAGATCTATCTGCGCGTCACCGACTTCTTCTTCGCCGGCGTCTCCTACAGCGACTTCCCCTCCTTCGTCGCCGACCCGCTGCTCTCGGCCGCGGGTGTGAAGAACGGCTCGACGGTGGTGACGCTGGGCCAGTTCGACGCTTTCGATGCCGACCTGCGCCTCTTCCCCTTCGCCGGGTCGTTCTTCCTCGGCAGCTCCTTCGGCCGGCAGGTCTTGCGCGGCGCGGTCACGGAACAGACCGCGCTCGGCCCGCAGACCGGCACGGTGGACCTCACCACCATCTACGCGACGCCGCGGCTCGGCTACCTCTGGACGTTCGGTTCCGGCATCACCGTGGGGATGGACATGGGCGTGCAACTCAAGCTCAGCGCCGACACGCACGTGGCCTTGCCGAACGGCGCCACCCAGGACATGAAGGACAACGCGCAGAAGCTGGCCGATCTGGGCGCCAGCTACCCGCTGCCCTCGTTCCATCTGCGGCTGGGCTGGCAGTACTGATATGGAACGACCCGTCAACCTCCCTCGTCGCTTGCTCTAGTTTTTCCTTTCGTGCGCCAAGGTGGAGCAGAATAGCCAGCGGCCGGGCGGTAAGCTCGACGGTTGATCACTCTGATATTCGCGGATCGAGCGC
>DASRTX010000179.1:0-5128 GCA_035655715.1 Myxococcales bacterium
CGGGCGGCGAGGATGCCGGCGACGAAGGTGGAGGCGGACGAGTCCGCGAAGCTCGCGAGCGCCGGCGCGGCCTCGTCCGCGAAGCGGGAGGCGGCGTATTTCGAGTGACGGATCGTGATTTCTTCGAACTGCTCCGCGCCCCAGATGTTGCGGTTCTGGCACACGGCCCTGAGATAAAAGCTGGCGATGCCCAAGCTCCGCGAGCCCACCTCCGAGTTCCAGCAATAGAACCCGCGGAAATAGACGTTGGGCGAGCCGTCGGCGAGGCGCCCTGCCTCGATCGGGTGGGTGTCGTCGACCAGGAAGACGAACACGTCCCGATCGCTCGCGTAAAAGGTTGTCGTCTCGGCCGTGATGTCGACCCGCGGATTGTAGGTCATGGTCCGCCAGTCGAGCACGCCTGGTTAGATCAGCCTTCAGAGCTGTCCTCTTTGTCCTCTCAGCTGTGCTTCTGGAGCGCGGCGAGGTAAGTTCGACGAAGCGAGTCGATCAATCCTGCGCCGGGACAGTCACGCAGGGCGGAGGCGTAGCCGGAGCCCGGAGCGGGTGTCCCGGCGCAGCGCCGTTTGGGAGGGAGCCGGGCGACGTGGCGATGATCATCTGCGCTGCGCAAGGCGCGCAGGACATCCCCGCCGGCTTCCCCATCCTCCTGAGCGGCGAGATGCAGATCATCGAACCCGCCTTCGCCTACCTGCTCGAGCAGGCCCAGCTGCATGCCCACTCGGCGGAGACGGTGCGGACCTATGGTGAGCACCTCTACGACTGGTTCGACAGCCTGGAGCAGTCGGGTCTGGACTGGCGCGGGGTCGATGAGGCGACCATCGCAGCTTACCGCAACCGCATGCTCGAGGCGCCCAGTCCCCACACCGGTCGCCCTTACGCACGCTCAACGATCAACGACCGGGTCCGCTCGGTGTGCCGCTTCTACGCCTGGGCACACAGGCGGAGGATGATCGACGAGCTGCCGTTCAGCGTCCGCGATGCGCCTGCGGTTCGGCCGAAGGCCATGGGCTTCCTCGCCCACGCCGCAGGCAAGCCGTCGCCCATCAACACCTTGTCGATCACCGAGTACGAGACGCTGCCCCGACCGCTGCGCGTGAGCGATCTGCACCGGCTGCGAGCTGCGCTCGACATGCCGTATCGGCTGATGGCGGAGTGGGCGGTGACGACCGGCATGCGCCGGATGGAGCTCTGCGCTCTATTGGCGAAGCAGATCCCGCGCAGCGAGGGGCTGCACCTGGATGATGAGCCCCTGGTGGGCGTGGCGTTGACCGTCGCCAAAGGTGGGCGGCGGCGCACGGTCTATCCGCCGCTCCGTCTGCTCGATCGAACCAACTGGTACATCGGAGAGGATCGCGCGGCGCTGATCGGGCGTCTGCGACAGTCGCACCCTGAGTACGCGTTGCCGCCTGAACTGTTCCTCAACCGGCATGCCAAACCCATCACCCGTGCCCGGCTGTCGGCCGCCTTCGCCAAGGCGTTCGCTGCCGCAGGGCTTACCGGCACGGCGCACTGGCTCCGGCATACCTTCGCGATGATTATGCTGGTGCACCTGCAAGCGGAGGCAATCCGCAAGCCCGAGATCAATCCGCTGAAGGTGCTGCAGGTACTCCTCGGTCACGCCTCGATCCAGACGACCGCAATCTACCTGCGCTGCGTCGAGCTGCATGCAGACGAGGTCGCCGACACCATCGAGTATCTGTACGGGGCCGCGGTCGACCATGCGGCTTGACCGGGCCCGCATCGACCGCCGGCTCGGACGGGAGGCGCCCCCAGCGCCCCTCTCGGTCGAGGGGTCGGTTGCGGTGTTCCATGATCCCTGGGGCGAGCTCGCGCAGCGCTTCGACCTTGGTGAGTTGAACCTTCCCGGCAACATGGCCGTGATCTTCGCCGCGGCCTTCCGCGGCCACTACGCGCCGCTGTCCAGAGACACCCGCGTCAACTGCTGGCAGGCGCTGAAGGTGTTCTCGCGCTTCCTGGCCCAGGAGGGCGGGGTTGTCGGCGTCGAGGACCTCACCACGGAGCTGTTCGGCCGTTATGTGCTGTGGCTCGACGCCCAGCAATCTCGGCGACGGAAGCCCTGTTCGATCGGGGTCCGGTACAATCGCTTCCAGCACATCAAGCGGCTGACGGAGTGGGCCGCCCGCCGGCATCCCGAGCTGATGCCGGAGAGGCCGACGTTCCCCTACAACCCCTTCCCCGGCCGGCATGCGGTGAAGAGCGATGCGCGTCAGCTCTCGCCGTCGCAGCTGAAGACGATCCTTCGCGCCTGCTACGAGGAGATCGACGCGGCCTGGGCAACCTTCGAGGAGGGGCGACGCCTCTTCGCGAGAGGTGAGGACGACGAAGCACACCCTCATGGTGCCTTGCTGCGGCAGGTTCACGAAGCCGGCGGCGGCGTGATCGTCACGCGCGCGCACATGCAGGAGCATTACCGGCTCGGCCGAAAGATAGGACGCCATGGCGGCCCCGAGATGCTGGCGCGCTACCTGCACCTGACGCCGGACACGCTGACGCCCTTCTTCATCGCCATCGCGATCCAGACCGCCGCCAACGTCGATGCGCTGCGGCTCATCGACCGCGACTGCATAGAGCCGCACCCGCTGGTCGAGCACCGCGCCATGGTCGACTGGCAGAAGGGCCGGGCCGGTCGAACCTTCAAGCGCGCGCAGCGTCGCTCCTTTGACCGTCGCCATCCCTATGCCGCGCCCCGGCTGATCGAGATGGTGCTGGCGATGACCGCGCCGCTGGCGGCGCTCGCGCCCCCGGGCGAGAGTGACCGCCTGTTCCTCATGCGCCGGCGAAGCGGGGGCAGCGTCATCCAGCGCACGACTCTCGACGCTGCCATGGCTCGCTTCGTGGCGCGGGCCAACGCGCGCGTCGATGCTTGGAACGCCCAGCATCCCACGGCGCCGCGCGAGAACCTGCCGCCCTTCTGCACGACGATGTTCCGGAGCAGCGTCGCCGGAGAACACTACCGGGCCTCCGGCGGCGACATCCGTGTCGCCCAGGACGTGCTGAACCATCGCAGCGCGGCGACCACGGAGGGCTATATCCGCGGCGAGCAGAGCCGGCGGCTGCAGCGCGAGACCATCGCTCGACTGCAGACGATGATGATCGCATGGATCCTGGATCAGCCTTCGTCGCCGGGCGACGCGGGTGCGCCAGCAGGGCCGTCGACACCGGCCGATGCTTTCGGCCATCGCTGCCGTGATCCGCTGAACGGTAGCGGCGAGCGCCTCTGCTCCCACTTCGGCGGCTGCCTCAGCTGCCCGGGCCTGGTGGTGCCGATCGACGCTGTCCACCTGGCGCGCCTTCTCCGCGCGATCGATCAGCTCGAAGCCTCACGCGCGAAGCTCGACCCACAGCGATGGGCGCTCATCTACAAACCCAGCTACGACATCCTGACCGTCGGCATCCTGCCCGACTTCCCGGCAGCGCTGTCCGCGGAGGCGCGCCGGATCATGGCGACGCTGCCCGCTCTGCCGGCGCTGGAGTGAGGCAATGACGACGCGCCCTTCTCTTCACGTTGTCGATGCTCCGCGCCGGATATCGACGGCGTCACTCTGGACCGATGCGATCTGGCGCTTCGACCTCAACCGGCCTGGGGTGACCGACTGCGCCCGCACGATCGACTGGTCGTTCGTGCTGCCGGACGGCAGTCGCTTCACCGATCCGGCCTGGGCGGAGCTCCGCGAGGCGCTCCGCTGCTTCCTGTGGTCGCTCAGGACCGATCCTCCGGCCGGCAAGCGCCGGATGAGCTGGGGATCTCTGGTCAGCATCTTCGGCCAGATGCGGGTGCTGGTCTGCTGGATGGCCGGCGAGGGCTATAGGCGCTTCGCTGATCTCGACGCCGACGCGGCGTCGCGCTTCCTGGCGGCTCTGCGGGAGCGCCCCGGCCGCGGCGGCCAGATGCTGACAATCGGCACGCGAACGGGGTATCTGGTCACCTTGGGCCGGCTCTACGCCCAGCGCGGCAAGCTCCCCGATCCGGTCTGTGACGACGTCCGCCTGTTCCTCGAAGAGCACCGTCCGCGCAATCGCCGCATCGACCGGCAGGAGCGGATGCGCCCCTACACGCCAGATGCGGTTGCGACGGCTCTGGTGGCCGGGGCGCTTCGCCTGATCGGGATGCCCGCCGACGATGTGATCCGGCTTCGCGATCTCGCGGCGGAGGCCTACGCCGGGTGCGCGACGCGCAGGGAAGGGCTCCAAGACACCACGGCGAGGGACAGGTTGTGCACCTTTACCTTCTCCACGCTCGCCGGCGAGGAAGATCCCTGGCGCAAGCCGGTGGCCCGCCTGCGGGACGTCCAGCCGCTGATCGACCGCATCTACGACGCCTGCTTCGTGACAATCGCCTGGCTCACCGGCGCGCGGGTCTCCGAGATCCTCGGGCTGGAGGCGGGCTGCATCGAGCAGCACGTCGACGAAGTGGGCGTGAGCGTCGCCTTTATGCGAGGGCGCATCTTCAAGCTGGCCACCGGTGAGGGCGGCAAGCCGCATCGCTGGATCGCCCCCGAGCCGGTCGTCCGCGCGATCGAGATCCTTGAGCGCGTGTCGGCGCCTCTCCGGCAGCAGCACGGCACGGCGAGCCTCTGGCTCATGACGCGCGACTCGGTCCTGCTGCGTCAGCCCGCCGGCATCCCGCACAGCCAGAACTTCGTCGTCCGCCTGAACGGAGCATTCGCCGCGTTCATCGGCCTGCCGCTGCACAAAGGTAAGCCGTGGCACCTGACCACCCATCAGGGCCGAAAGACCTTCGCCCGGTTCATCGGCAAGCGGGACCGCACGAGCCTGCACGCGCTGCAGATGCACCTTGGTCACATCAGCCGGATCATGACGGACGTCGCATATGTGGGCTCCGACTTTGCGCTTGCCGAGCTGATCGGTGAAGAGGCGATCGCCGAGACCCGCGCCGCCCTTGAGGACCTTCTGACCGCGCCGGCGCTGGCGGGGCATGCAGGCCGGATGATCTCCGCCCGCTCACGGTTCCGCGGTCGGACGCGCGACGGCGAGGTCAGCGAATACGTGGACTTCATCCTCCGGGACAGCGGCATGGTCCTCGGCGTGTGTGACTGGGGCTACTGCCTCTATCGACGCGAACACTCGGGGTGCCAGGGCGACG
>DASRTX010000180.1:0-5677 GCA_035655715.1 Myxococcales bacterium
CCCTCATATCGGAGGTGTCCACTCGATCGGGGCAAGCTCAACTTTGCGATGCGGATGCAGAGGCCCTGCATGCCGCGAGAGAGGGCGCGAGAAGAATCGGCCTCCACCAGCAAGTGCAGGTGATTGCCGAGCACGGTGAAGTCGATCACGCGCAGCCCGGACCTGCCCAGCGCCGCCGCTACGCAGGCCTCGAGCACCTTGAAGCACCGCCGCGAGCGCAGGTTCCAGACGTGGTCGGCCACGCGCAGCGTGACATGGACGGCAGCGGCCTTGTCGAACCGGGGACGTGCCTTGTGACGGCGTCCCCGAGGACGGACGCCACTACAGTGCGCGCCGTACCGTGTAGACCGCGATCTCCCGCAGGTCCTGCGCTACACGCTGCGGCAGCGCCTCCGCCCCCAGCGCTTCGAGCGCCTGATCGCAGAGGCGCTCCGCGTCGGCACGCGCCGAGGACTCCGCGCCGCTCCGGCGCAGGATGTCGCGCAACTCCTCCACGTCGGCATCGGGCCGCCCCAGGCCGGCGCGCAGCCGCGCCGCGTCGGCCGGCGCCGCCTTCTCCAGCGCCCGCGCCACCAGCAGGGTCCGCTTTCCCTCCCGCAGATCGCTGGCGTTGGGCTTGCCGGTCTGCTCCGGCTCTCCGAACGTGCCGAGCAGATCGTCGGCAATCTGGAACGCCATCCCCAGCGGCCGCGCGTATGCGCTCAGCGCATCCAGCACCGGCCGCCCCGCGCCAGCCAGCGTGGCGCCGAGGTGCAGCGGCAGCTCGAACGTGTACGTCCCGGTCTTGGCGCGCTGCACGTCCAGGATCTCCCGCTCCCCCAACTCGCGCCCGCGCGGCGCGCGCAAATCCGCCATCTGCCCCAGGATCACCTGCTCCACCGTCCGCGCCACCAGCGGCGACGCGCCGCCGAAGAGCTGGTACGCCCACGACTCGCACAGGCTCCCGCAGAGCAGCGCGAGGCTCGCGCCCAGGTGATCCCCGCCCAGCGCGCGATGCAGCGTGGGCCCGCCGCGGCGCACGTCGTCCTGGTCCATGAAGTCGTCGTGGATGAGCAGGTACGCGTGCAAGAGCTCGAGCCCCAGCGACGCGTCGATGGCCGCCTCGCGCTGCCCGCCCGCCGCCTCGTGCCCGAGCAGCACCAGCGCGCCGCGCAGCCGCTTGCCGCCGCGAAGCAGGTAATCCCGCAATGCCGCGGCGACGTCGCGCAGCTCCACCGGCAGCGCCGCGAATCCGCGCGATTTCTCCTCGAGAAACTGCCGCAGCCGGGGCTCGGACAGGCGCGCGTAGTCGGTCAGGCAGGCCGGCACCATGCGGCCCACTAGAGCATATTTCGGGAAAGGCTAGGTGGCTTCCGCCGACGATCCGCGCGCCACCAGCTTGGCCAGGATCTCCTGCGCGCGGTGCAGCTTGATCTCGCCGGCGGCGATCAGCGCGCGCGCCACTTCCTCGACCGCGGTCCCCTTCGCGCCCGCGCTCACTGCAAGGTTCCGCGCGTGCAGCGCCATGTGGCCCTTCTGGATGCCCACCGTGCCCAGCGCGCGCAGCGCCGCCATGTTCTGCGCCAGTCCCACCGCCGCCATGATGCCGGCAAGCTTCTGCGCGGGAGGATTGCCCAGGATGCGCAAGAGCACGGGGATGAACGGGTTGGCCTTCACCGCGCCGCCCACCGTGCCCACCTGGATGGGGATCTCGATGCTGCCGTTGAGCGCGCCGTCCTGTACCCACCAGCGGCTGAGTGGCTCGTAGCGGCCGTTGCGCGCGCACCAGGCGTGCGCGCCGGCCTCGATGGCGCGCCAGTCGTTGCCGGTGGCCAGCGCCACCGCGTCCACGCCGTTCATCACGCCTTTGTTGTGCGTGCAGGCACGGTACGGGTCGGCGTCGGCGAAGCGCCATGCCTCGGCGATGCCATGCGCCACCTCGGCGCCCGAGAAGCCGAAGTCGGCCAGCGCATCGAAGGGGATGCGGCAGGAGGCGCGCGCCAGCCGCAAGTCCGCGAGGTTGGAGAGGATGCGCAGGCGCACCCGGCCGCCCGTGAGGCGCTCGAGCACCGGCGCCACGCCCTCGCACATGGTGTTGATCAGGTTTGCGCCCATCGCCTCCTGCGTGTCGACGATGAGATGGACGATGAGTTGCGTCTCGCTGCCGACAGCGAGCAGGCGGACCTCGATGTCCTTGGCCCCGCCGCCGCGCGCCTTCATCGCCGGATGCAGCGCATTCGCCGTCGCGAGGATCGACTCCTTCTCGCGCAGGACCGCAGCCCTGGCCGCATCCAGGTGGGGCACGTCGGTGATCTGCACCTGGCCGATCATCCGCGGCTCGTCCGCGTCGGCCTTGAAGCCGCCGCCGTCGCGCGCGATCTTGGCGGCCAGCGAGACGGCGGCGATGACCGAGGGCTCCTCCACCGCCATGGGGATCAGGAGATCCTCGCCGTTGACGACGAAGTTGAGGCCGAGGCCGACGGGCAGGCCCAGCACGCCCACGGCGTTTTCGATCATCGCGTCGGCGTTCGCGAGGGGGAGGGTGGCGCTCTCACCCAGGCCGGACAGCTCGCCCGAAGGCAGCTCCAGCTGGTCGGCCAACCGGCGAAGGCGCTCCGCGATCTTCATCTTGTAGAAGCCCGGCAGCCTGCTCGATCCCATTCCTCAGAACCTCCTCGACGGCCACTAGTCTGACGCGCGGCGGAGATCTCCGCACCTCGGAAACGCTCGAAACGACCAAGGCCTGCCTGCCGGTACGATGTCCCGGGGACATGAAAGGCCCGTTCGAGGTCGATGAAGATTTCGGGAAGACCCGGAAGCGCCTACTTCGCGGGATTCGCGGCGGGATCCGCCACAGGGCGGGGTTCGACCCTCGCCGTGACCGCAGGCTCGCGGCGCAGGGCGAAGAAGAGCGCCTTTCCACCGCGCCGCACATACAGGCGAGAGACCGGCGGCAGGCTCGAAACTACCTTTCGGTACGCCAGCTTGTCGGCGACAGGCTGCCCGTTCACCGAGACGATCAGGTCGCCTTCGCGCACGCCAGAGCGAAAAGCGTTGCTGCGCAGGTCGACGCTGCTCACGCGCAGGCCGCGCCCGGTCTCGCCGTCGCCGCGCTGCGGCTCGTCCACGGCGAAGCCGAACGGCTCCTGGTCGCGGCGGAGCGACACAGGCGCAGCGGGCCGCTCACGCGCGGTTCCCTGCTTCTCCAAGAGGAGCACCGTCTTCTCCAGGATCTTGCCCTCCCGCCAGATGCGCAGCTTCACTCGCTGCCCGGGCGTGGTGCGCGCGGTCAGCCAGCGCAGGCGGTAGCTGTCCGACACTGGCTCGCCTTCGAACACCGTCACCACGTCGCCGGGCTTCAATCCGGCCAGCGCGCCGGGCCCATCTTCGGCCACCTCGGTGATGACCACGCCCTTGCCGCCAGGGACGCCGAAGCTCTCCGCAAGGTCGGAAGACATCGACTCCTGCACCGAGACGCCCATGTAGCTGCGCACCACGTGACCCGCGCCGGCAAGCTGCGGGCCGATCTCGCGAAGCTGCTCGATGGGGATGGCGAAACCGATGCCTTGGCCCGATGGATTGACGGCCGCGTTGATGCCGATGACCGCCCCGTGCGCGTCGAGCAGAGGCCCGCCGGAGTTGCCGGGGTTGATGGCGGCGTCGGTCTGGATGAAGTCGTAGTAGCCGGGGCGTCCGCTGGGGTTCACGTCGCGGCGCCCCTTGAAGCTGACGATGCCGGTGGTCACCGAGCGGGAAAGCCCGAAGGGATTGCCGATGGCCACCACCCACTCGCCCACCTCGAGCCGGTCGCTGTCGCCGAGCGGCAGCACCGCGAAGGGGCGGTCGCCCTCGATGCGGAGCAGCGCCAGATCCGTGGCGTCGTCCTGGCCGACCACCGTGGCCCGATACACGCGCTCCTCCTCGCCCACCTGCACGGTGATGTCGGTGGCGCCTTCGATGACGTGGCCGTTGGTGGCGATGAGGCCGTCGCTGCGGATGAAGAAGCCGGTGCCGATGCCGCGCACCGGCGTTTCGCTGGGCGCGCCGCCGCCGCCCGACCCGTACATGCGCTCGAGGAACTCGCGGAACGGGTCGGCGCCGCCGCGCGCTGTCGTCGCCACGATGCCCACCACCGCCGGCATCGAGCTTTTCACCAAGGCGGCAATCGACGCAGGGGGCGCCGCGACCCGCTCCTTTGCGGCAGGCGCATCGGTCCACAAAGGCTTTGCGGCGAGCAGGAGGGCGAGAGCGGCGGTCATGCGGGCAAGCTTGGTGACGCTTGCCCGGCACTGCCAGTTGCGTCTACTTCCGGACCATTCCGGCGACCAGTTGCTGGGCGACCTCGTTCGCGGCCCGCGGCGGCTTCTTTCCGTCGAGCAGCACGCGGAACTGGTAGTCGACCAGCGGCGCCTTCGGCGTCGAGCACTTCACCTCGACGTCTCCGAGAAGCTGCGAGACCACCTTGCCGGTGCACTGCGGGTCGCCTTCGCCGCGCGCCGCCAGGGACTCGAAGATCGACTGCGCCCCCGAAGGCCTCCACGCCATCGCCGCCGCGATGGCCTTCTTCGCGTCGCTGGAGTCGAACCGGCCCTGCAGCCACGAAAGGGTGAAGGCGAGCAGCAGGATCATCCCCACCGCGAGGGGAAGCCGTTGCCTGGGAATACCGAACAGGTCCGCCACCGGCCCAACTTACCGCGGGCGGGTTATCTGTTGCGCCCGATCAACGCGTCCAGCGAGGCGCGGTCCTCGTCGCCGAGCCTTTCCTTTGGCGGCTGCGCCACGATCCCTTCGCGCCCCGTGCGCCGCGCCTGCGCCTTCCTCACGGTCTTGCGCGTCGGCGCCGGCGGCGTCCGCTGCTCCTGGCCCAGCCCCGCCAGCCAGTCCCAGGTTGCCCGGAGCCCGCGCGCGGTCATCTTCGCGGCCGTCTTCGGCGGCACGAACGTCGTCGCCAACACCACCGCCCCCACCAGCATCAGCGCCAGGATCCACTTCATGCCCGGAAACTGACACGCGCCCACCCGTGATGCCACTTTCCGGCTTGCTTGACGCGGAGGCTACCCGCCCGCATGGTTACGGGCCGATGGCTGACCAGGCGCTCGGCGCGCAACGAAGTGAGGGATGGATCTGGGCGCTGGTGGTCCTGGCCACGGGCAGCGTGGTGGCCTTGGCGGTGATGCAGGGCAACCGGACGGCGCCGCGCGTGGCGGCGAAGGTCGCGCCGGCGCTGACGCTTCCCAAGCTGGGCGGCGGAAACGCGGCCTTGCAGCAAGGGAAGGTGACGGTGGTGGATTTCTGGGCCACCTGGTGCGGCCCTTGCCGGTACTCGATGCCGCGGGTGCAGAAGCTGTGGCAGGAGTACCAGCCCAAGGGCGTCGAGCTATATTCAGTAGATACGGATGACGAAGCGCCGACGCGCGACGCCGAGGTGCAGGAGTTCCTCGCGCAGAATCATCTGACATTCCCCGTCGTGCTGGACGACGGGACGGCCTCGGCCGCGTTTGCGGTGTCGAGCCTGCCGACGATGTTGCTGGTGGACCGGCAGGGGAAGGTGGTCTGGACTCACATCGGGGCGCTCACCGACGGCCGGGAGAAGGAACTGCGGAAGGCCCTGGAAGTGGCGCTGAAGTAGCGAGAGCTAGCCGACGGTCCGCCCCATCGTGTGGTAGCCCTTGTCCACGTAGACGGTCGTGCCGGTGAT